>JBBQIT010000268.1:0-6273 GCA_038325205.1 Bdellovibrionota bacterium | reverse complement strand
GCCTACTAGCTGCTTCGACCAAAGTACCTGACCTTTGTCGTTTAAGAGGGTGAAAGTCGCGGTCACGGTAATACCAATTTCTGTAGGAATACGACGATACCCTTGAAGACCCGCGAACCCGAGATCTGAACTAATCGTGGGTGCTACGTCAATTCGAGTAAGGACACCGCGGAGTTCTAGGCCCCCTTCTTTGCGGCTGGAGAGAACCACTTCATGTCGGCTCGCTAATTCTCGAATGAGGGCGTTCGTGAAAATGATCTCAACGCCCGTTTGATCGGTCTTATTGTCGAAGACAGGAATGAAAAGCCCCTTCTCCGATAAAAACACATTCTTTAAGCGATGATTGAGCGTATAGCCGCACGAAGACAGAAGCATTCCTGCCATCAAAAGAGAAAAACTCGTAATTCCTTTAACCCATAACGACATTGGCAATTCGCTCCGGCACATACACAAACTGCTTTAGTGTCTTTCCGGCAATAAAGCTTTGAAGCTTGGGGGATTCCATCACCCTCTTTTGGATCTCCTCCTTAGAGAGGCCTTTTGGCAACTCTATCTTCTCTCTCACCTTTCCATTCACTTGGATTACCAAGAGGAAGGTATCGGAGGCTAGTAACGACGGGTCATGAGCAGGAAAAGCGGCTTCGGCGACCAAAGTTTGATTCCCCATCGCAGCCCACAACTCCTCACACAGATGGGGGGTATAGGGGGAAAGGCACAGAATCAAAGATTTCAGCGCTTCTTGAATCACAAACTGTCCGCCGGGAGCGGCAAAAGCTTTATCGGCGTCGGTGAGTAACCCATAGACTTCGTTAACGAGCTCCATCGCGGCCGAAATGGCCGTGTTGAATTTGCTCTCTTCGATGTCGTCAGCTACCTTTTTGATCATCCAGTGGGTCTTGCGACGAATGGCGACCAATTTGGGATCCAAATCAGCGGCGGCACCTGCCGCCATCGGAGCTTTCATATCATCTTTGAACTGATAGAAAAGTCTCCACACGCGAAGAATAAAGCGGTGACAGCCTTCAACGCCCTTTTCATTCCACTCGAGATCTTTTTCCGGTGGCGCGGCAAACAAACTAAACAAGCGGCCCGTATCAACGCCGTAATGATCGATAATCGACTGCGGAGTGACGACATTGCCTTTGGATTTTGACATCTTGGCGCCGTCTTTAATCACCATGCCTTGGGACAATAGCCGTTTGAAAGGCTCTGGTCCCGAAAGATAGCCCCAGTCGCGCAAGACCTTGTGAAAGAACCTTGAATACAAAAGATGCATGCACGCGTGTTCAACGCCACCAATGTAGCAATCGACGGGCAACCACTGGTCGGCTTTTGATTTTGCGAAAGCCGCTTTGTCGTTCTGAGGATCCGTGTAGCGAGCTTGGTACCAAGAAGACTCCACGAAAGTATCCATGGTGTCCGTCTCGCGACGGGCTTTGCCCTTACAATTGGGGCAAGCGACGTTCACAAAGCTTTCATGGCCATTGAGAGGATTGCCTCCCACTTTAAAGACCACGTCACCCGGCAACTCTACCGGGAGATCTTTGTCAGGAACTAAAACGACTCCGCACTTATCGCAGTAGATGACAGGAACGGGCGCGCCCCAATACCGCTGACGGCTAATGCCCCAGTCGCGCAAACGATATTGAATGGTACGAACACCAAGTTTGGCGGCTTCCAATTTCTCGCCAATCTTGGTCTTGGCTTTCTCATTATCAAGGCCATTGAACTCGCCGCTATTAATGAGCGTACCGCCTTCCACATAAGCTTCGCTTACCGTCGCGGCAGGTCCCGATTCGGGAGCTATCACCTGAATGATAGGAAGTTTATAGGCCGTAGCAAATTCGAAATCTCTTTGATCGTGGGCCGGAACGCCCATCACAGCACCCGTGCCGTAATCCATCACGACAAAGTCACCCACCCAGATAGGAACTTTCTGTTTCGTGAGAGGGTGAATGGCAAAAGACCCCGTGAAAAAACCCTTCTTCGTGGTCGCTTCAAAGTCTTTGGCGCGTCCCTGCATCTCAATCCGCAAGTCTCTGAGCGCTGTCCCCGAGCCTTCAGCAACGGATAGCCCTTCGGCAGCAGGATGAAGCGCTGCTATCGTAACAAAAGTAACGCCCATCAAAGTATCCGGGCGGGTCGTAAAAACTTCGATCGCTGCTATGCCATCATGGCCTTCCACAGGAAATTGAATTCGGGCACCTTCGCTTTGGCCGATCCAATGCTTTTGCATGTCCAACACGCGATCGGACCACTGCCCTTTTAAATATTTATGATCTTCTAAGAGCTGATCGGCATAGACTGTGATTTTAAAGTACCACTGGCTTAGCTCTTTAATGATAACGGGGCCATCGCAACGCCAGCATTTGCCGTCTTGAACCTGTTCATTAGCCAAAACGGTTTGGCAGTTCTCACACCAGTTATTTTGACCGACCTTCTTGTAGGCCAACCCCTTTTTGAAGAACTTCGTAAAAAAGAGCTGCTCCCACTTGTAATACTCGGGAAGACAAGTGGTGACCTCTCGGTCCCAATCATAGGCGATGCCCATTTTCTTAAATTCGGACTTCATTTGGGCGATATTTTGGAGCGTCCACTCTTTAGGATGAACCCCGCGCTGAATAGCGGCATTTTCCGCAGGAAGCCCGAAAGCATCCCAGCCGACCGGCTGCATCACGTTGAAACCCTTCATCCGCTTGTAACGAGAGATAATGTCGCCGATGGAGTAGTTTCTTAAATGCCCCATGTGGATGGCCCCACTGGGATAAGGGAACATACAAAGACAGTAGTACTTGGGCCTTTTTAGCGGATCTTTGTCCGGATCCGGGGCTTTGAACGTCTTGCGCTCTTCCCAGACTCGTTGCCACTTGCCTTCGATGGCTGATGCGTCGTATTTTTCAGATAGTTCGAAAGTCATGAATCGCCCAAAATGGCGAGTCTAGCTGAGCGAGACTTGAAATGCCAATGGGCTTTTGATTCAGCCCTACTTGAAACTTTTTGGGCCTCGCCCCAAATGTGGAAAACAGTGAGGAAAATAGCCAATGAAAGAAGTCGTCATCCTATCCGCCGCCCGCACCCCTATCGGAGCTTTTATGGGGGCTTTTAAAGATGTCCCGGCACCCCGTCTGGGAGCCGCCGCCATCCGCGAAGCCGTAAAACGCTCAGGCGTTCCGATGGACCGGATTGACGAATGCCTCATGGGAAATGTGCTAACCGCGGGTGTGGGACAAGCCCCAGCTCGACAGGCCGCGATTTTTGCCGAGCTTCCTAAATCGGTTCAGTGCACTACCATCAATAAGGTTTGTGGAAGCGGATTAAAGGCCGTGATGTGGGGCGCGCAGATGCTGCAAGCGGGCGATGCCGAGATTATCGTCGCTGGCGGCATGGAGTCGATGAGCCGAGCCCCTTACCTTTTAGAAAAGGCCCGCGAAGGGTACCGCATGGGAAATCAGAAGGTTATCGATTCCATGATTCATGACGGCTTGTGGGATGTTTATAACAACTTCCATATGGGAGATGCCGCTGAACTTTGTGCGAAAGAAAAGCAGTTCACACGCCTTGAGCAGGATCGCTTTGCGACTCAAAGTTATAAAAAAGCTCTCGACGCCATCCAAACCGGAAAGTTTAAAGATGAAATCGTATCGGTAGAAGTGGATACCGGGAAAACCAAAGTCACCGTCACGACCGATGAAGAGCCAGGAAAAGGAAAGCTCGAAAAGTTTCCCGACCTTCGCCCTGCCTTCCAAAAAGAAGGAACCATTACGGCCGCCAATGCTAGCTCCATTAATGATGGGGCCGCAGCCCTAGTGTTGACCACTTCTGACGTGGCTCAGTCGTTAGGGGTAAAACCTATCGCAAGAGTCCTGGCCCAAGCCACTTTCGCTCAAGCCCCGGAATGGTTTACGACGGCTCCCATTGGTGCCATCAAGAAAGTCTTGAAAAAAGCGAACCTGAAAGTTTCGGATATCGACCTTTGGGAAATTAACGAGGCTTTCTCTGTCGTAGGGCTCGCCTGCTGCAAAGACCTTGAGATTCCCGAGTCCAAAATCAACATCCACGGAGGCGCTGTCGCTTTAGGACATCCCATTGGAGCAAGCGGAGCTCGAATCTTAACGACGCTCATCTACGGTCTCCGCCAGGAAAATAAGAAGTTGGGGATCGCAACACTTTGCATCGGTGGCGGCGAAGGCGCAGCGCTTCTGGTAGAGGCCATTCGCTAATGGATTTTCGTTTTCCCGCAGACCCAAAGTGGGAAAGTGAGATTGCGGAAAGAAAGTTATCGTTGAAAACCAAACCTCCCGAGCTTTCCTCTTTAGGAGGACGGGAGCGAATTGAATTTTTATTCCTAGAGCGCCTTTTTAAAAACCGACGGACGGGAATTCCTACCGCTCTTTGGGCGGCGCGAATCTTTTTTAGCCGCTTCCCCAAAGCCAAAGAGAAGTTACGGGGCGCTAAGTAGATGGCTCCTCAGCTCCACCAATTTCATACCAATTTTTCGAATGCGGACGCCGTCTCTCAGCAGATGACCCTGATCCAAAGAACCCTTCGTGACGCTGGCGTTACGGGAAATATCTATACGGTAGAAGCTCGAGGGCAATCGGCGACAACGACTTTGCGCTGGGATCCGGCCTCCCCTCCCCTTATGTCCGATAGGGATTGGATTCTGATCCACCATTCCCATGGGAACCCCCACCTTCACAGTGTGCTCTCTACCAAAGCAAACTGTGCGCTGGTTTATCACAACGTGACTCCGCCAGAGTTTTTTGCCCACGACCCTTACTTAGCGGACCTTTGTCGTTTGGGGCGCGACCAACTCAAACTTCTGCAACCAAGAATTAAGGCCGCATTTACCGTATCCCAGTACAACGCCGAAGAGCTCAAAGCCGCTGGCTTTACCGTCAACGGACTTTTACCGCTGATAGATATTAAAAACTTCCCCGCGTTAGACGCGAAGATAAAAGTGGGGGCAAAAGAGAAGTTCAATTTTCTCTTTATCGGAAAGCTCGCCCCCCACAAGAGCCAAGCGCTTATCGTAGAAACTTTTGCGCACTTTGTCCGCTTCTGTCCAGAAGCGCATTTAACTTTAGTGGGTAGAGAAGATCCTTTTTATGGGCGCTACGTAAGCCTTTTGGTGAAACGTTGGGGGCTTTCCCGTCAGGTAACGCTTCTTGGACCTTTGGATATTGATGCCCTTCGGGAACAGTATCAAAAAGCAGATGCCTTTTTGTGTTTGAGCCAACACGAAGGCTTTTGTGTCCCGATCATTGAAGCCATGAGCATGAAACTTCCCATTTTCTCCTCTGTAGCAGCGGGTCTCCAAGAAACCTTGGGTAAAAGTGGAATTCAGCTCCACACGAGATCCCCAGAAACGATCGCTACCACCATAGCAGCCACCGTTAGTGATCCTAGTTGGAAAGAGAAAATGCTTTCGACCCAAGCCAAACGAATGTCAGAAGTGACTACAAGCCAAGAGCCAGGATTAATCACGGCAGCGCTCTTGCCGCTCTTGGAGTAAGTATGCACCGATCCCTTTTTCTAAAAGCACTCACTCAATATGAAGAGACTTGGGCTACTGGGCTCGCGAACTACCGTTCCTTTGATCGAAGAGAAGAGGCCCTTCACTTAAAAGAGATCCGCGAGTTCACTTTACAAAACAAGGACTGTTTCGAAAGAACTTGTGTACCCGGACATATCACTGGGGCTGCGTTGGTAGTGAACCCTTCGCTCACCCAAGTTTTACTGACGCTTCATCGCAAGCTAGGCAAATGGCTGCAGCTCGGCGGGCACTGCGACGGAGATCCTTTGGTCCACCAAACCGCCCTGCGTGAGGGAGAAGAAGAGTCAGGTCTCAAAGGATTACAATTTCTTCCGTTCGAATCGATTTTTGGTCCGGGTCTGAACATTCCACTGCTCTTCGATCTTGATGTTCATGAAATCCCGGCGAGAAAAGAAGATCCAGCCCACATTCATTACGACGCCCGCTACTTAATTGTGGCGCCCGACCCAAAACTTATTGTGCGCTCGGAAGAGTCTTTAGACCTTCGCTGGCATAATCTGTCGGAAGCGTATCAAATTACCGACGAGAGAAGTATGATCCGTCAATTCGACAAACTTACTTGTTTGAAATCTAAATTCGACACAAGGTGAGTCGACGAGCTACGCCCTGACGCATCAGCTGTCGCAAATTCCTTCAATCAAAAAAAAACTTTTCACTCCGAGGCTGAACTTTTTTGGATCACTCTTTGCACTCTGCTCACGCAAACTGTTCTGAAC
>JBBQIT010000267.1:0-6277 GCA_038325205.1 Bdellovibrionota bacterium | reverse complement strand
ATCCCTCGGGAATCGACAAACACAAGTTCATTGCTTGGAGCTCAGGTTCACTGGGGCATGGTCTTGCGGTGGGAGCTGGTTTCGCCTACAGCCGAAAGCAACTTCAGACCAACTCTAAAGCGTCGGTCTACGTCGTTCTTTCGGACGGAGAATGCAACGAAGGCTCGGTGTGGGAAGCTGCTCTTTTTTGCAGTCATCACCAATTGAATAACCTCGTTGCGATTGTGGATTACAACAAAATTCAGTCGTTCGGCAGAGTCGACGACGTGATGAAGCTTGAGCCTTTTTTGCAAAAATGGACTGCCTTCGGTTGGAACGCGGAAGAAGTAGACGGACATGATGCTGAGGCCCTGCTGCACAAACTATCTCACCGAACGTTAGAGCGCCCCACCTGTCTGATTGCTCACACGGTTAAAGGTAAAGGGATAGCCGAAATCGAGAACACTATTGAGTCGCATTACCGCCCGGTGACCGACGCCCAACTTAGAGATTTTGCGAATGAGAAATGAACTAATAAAAAAGATAGGTGAACTGGTTTCCTCCGCCGGAGGCGAGCGAGTTGTCTTCATGACAGGGGATCTGGGATTTTCCGTTCTGGAGCCCCTTCAGGAGAAGATGAAGGCGCGTTTCGTTAACGTCGGAATTGCGGAAGCCTTAATGGCAAGCTCCGCTGCCGCTATTGCATCCGACGGCTTTAAGGTTTTCGTCTATTCGATTATTCCCTTCACCA
The DNA here is from genome assembly GCA_038325205.1 of Bdellovibrionota bacterium. GTDB lineage: Bacteria > Bdellovibrionota > FAC87 > UBA2466 > UBA2466 > JBBQIT01. The sequence goes on along the minus strand of JBBQIT010000267.1, from coordinate 5,547 downwards.
CGTTTCGATGCCTTGAGCAAATAAGAAACGATATCTGCTATCACAACGTCGATGTGACGGTGGTTGGAGTCGGTGCGGGATTTTCGTACGGGCCTTTAGGTCCCACCCATCACAGCACTGAAGATCTGGGTGCCCTGTGGTCTCTGCCTAATATGAAAGTATTCTCGCCCGCTGATATCGTCGAACTGCGACTGTCGATCGAATATAGCCTCACTCAACCTGGCCCCAAGTATCTGCGCTTGGGTAAAGGCGGCGAAGGCGAACTTAGCCAGAATAAATTCGAAAGCCTCGGCCGGGAGGATGTTTTACGATATCGCGAGGGGGATTCGCTCACCCTTATCACCAGCGGTCCGATTTTATCGGAAGTCCTCGCCGCAGCTGACGTGCTTATCGCCCATGGTTGGAAAGTAGAAGTATTGAGCTGTCCCGTTTTGAAGCCCTTCCCTACCGAAAGTCTTTTGAAGTTTGTTTCCTCGACTAAGATTTTGATCGTTGAGGAATTTAATTCTTATTGCGGATTTGGTTTCCGCTGTAAGTCCGCGATGCTTTCCCAAAACCCAAGCGCCACTATCCACATCATGAGTGCCCCGGACAAATTTGCAGATGTGGTGGGCGACCAGAAAGCGCTTAGAGCTTGGGCTGAACTCGACACGGATTCCATCGTCGCTCGGGCGAATCGCCTCCTTGGCCAGCTTCGACGAGTTGCTTAGCGCGGGTGGAATTATTACGAATAGAAATTAAAACCGGACTTTCGGGAGTTCGTAACGGTTTTCTCATTTGCCCCAAGAAGACTCACATTCCCAAATAACGCATCTCCCTGCGCTCTACCCTAACACAAATTAAATATAATTTTTGTTAAGAGGCCTCTTCTTTTTTCGCCACGCGTTAGATGCACGCAGTCCCGCCAAGACGCTGAACCCGCTAGCTAAATTTCGTGACACGCCACGCGTGCACAACGCGCAAGTCTCGTCGATAAAACGAAAATTAACATACTCTGCCCTACATATAGGTGATTGAACCTGGATTGAGGATTAGTACAATGTCCGCGGGGGGCTACTAAAAATGAATCCATTACATTCAAAAGGTATACGTCTTTTAACGGCTGCTGGACTTGTGTTTGGTATTTATGCCAACGCAGTCCCGGTGCGAGTTTCTGAAGCGCCAAGTAACGACTTGGAGATGACGTTGGCGGCAATCGACAGCGCTAACAAAACCATCATAATGAATGCTTACGAGCTAAGCTCGATCGACATTGGAAACGCCATCATCGCGAAAGTAAAATCAGGAGTTGCGGTAAGCATCCTCGAAGAGGGACAGCCTGTGGGTGGGATCTCGAAGCCAGGCCAAGCGCTTCAACAAAGAATCGTGGATGCGATGAACAACGCCGATGGTTGCCACTTCTTTTTGATGACCTCCAAGGTAAAAGCTAAAAGACGCTACCGTTTTGACCACGCGAAGTACGCGGTGATCGATGGAACCGACCTTCTCATCGGATCAGAGAACTACTCCCCCACAGGGAATCCGGCTACGGGAGCTGTAGGAAATCGCGGATGGGAAGTCGTCATCACCGACGCCATCTTGGTAAAACAATACCAAGATACGTTTAAGATCGACTCTGACATGAGCCACTCTGATGTCATGGAGTTAACCGATAACCGAGCGCATGTGATGGAAACCTCAGGGGTCGCGCCGTTAGCCAAGTTTTTAGGTGGGATGCTCCCTTTGGCACCCTCGGGCGATCGCACGTTATTAGATTCGCTTCCCAACTTTGATGCGGTATCCGTTGATAAAATCACTTCTCCCGACACGAGCCTAAAGGGATTGGTAGGACTTTTAGACAGCGCGAAGACGACGATTGATCTAGAGCAGATGACCTTTGCTGCGGGCTGGGCGTCACAACAATCGACTTCGCCTCTCTACGAAGCGGTCGTAAGAGCCGCTCAACGTGGAGTTACGATTCGAGTGTTAGTGAATGACGATCGCGTCTTTGGGGGTACTGATACCTCTAAGCTAGGTAACTTCATTCTAGTCGACAAGCTTAACGCCGAAGCAAAAGCAAAACACCTCTCGGTGGAAGCTCGCATCGCCGATATTAAGGCGATGGGAGTCGACTATATCCATAATAAGGGAGCTTTAGTCGATGGAACTCAGACCCTGATCAGCTCCATCAACTGGAACTCAAATTCAGTTACGAACAATCGCGAAGCAGCGGTCGTTATCAACTCCCAAGACATTAACGTTCATTATTCCAACTTATTTAATAGTGATTGGAATAATAGCGAAAAAGCGAACTAAAGCGTCACGTCACTGCCGCGGCTGTATCGTCCGTCTTTGTATTGGACGGTGCAGGCCGCGGTGGTGGGATCATGAGCCCAGCTAAGAATCCAGCCCTCTTCAACCGCCTGTTTCAGTAGCTTCTTCTTCTCTTCAATCGTCGTCATCGGATAGAGATCAAATCCCATCACATAAGGAACCGGGATGTGGCTTGCGGTAGGGATGGTATCGCCACAAAAAAGAATGTTCTTTTCCTCTCCACTTACGTGCACCAGATTTTGTCCTGGTGTGTGGCCATGAGTGACTATGATCTTAACGCCGGGAATAAGTTCGGTATCACCCTTTAATAGTTTCATGTGCCCGCTGGCCCTAAGAGGCTCAATGGTCGACTCAATAAAACTAGCCCGGTCTTTTTCCGTCGGGGCATGGGCGTGGGCGACGTTTTCTTCTTGGACAAGAAAGTTTGCTCTCGGAAAACTCAGTATTACGTTTTTGTTTTCGTCGAAACGAGTGGCTCCGCCCACGTGGTCGAAATGTAGATGAGTGAGAATGACATCGGTAACGTCCTCTCGCTTCACTCCAACGGACGCGAGCGATTTATCCATTTCATATTGAGAATGGTCAATAGCGTACATATCGATTTGCTTGTCGTTCCATTTGGTCCCCGCGCCGCAATCCACGAGAATGGTCCGGCCGCTTCCCCTAATGAGTAAGCAGCGCAAAGCCATCGTAATTCTATTTTTATCGTCGCTGGGATTGGTCTTCTCCCATAGAACCTTAGGCACCACACCAAACATAGATCCGCCGTCTAACCTAAACCGGCCTGTCTCTATCGTGCTGACCTCTAAGCTGCCGAGTTTCATTCACCGCCTCCACCCGCACCAGGAACCACCATCTTCTTCGGATCCAAAAGTTCGTCGAGTTGCGCATCACTTAGGTCGGCGATACTAGAGGCAACTTCGCGAATCGTCTTATTCTCGGCGAAAGCTTTCTTCGCAATCTCAGCCACCTTGTCGTAACCGACAGCCGGGACGAGAGAAGTGGATAGCATCAACCCTCGCTCGATCATTTCGTTGATCTTGGCTTCGTTGGCTTTGATGCCTCGAACGCATTTCTCTTCGAAAATGCTAACCGCTCCGGCCAAGCAAGTGATCGACTGCAGAAGATTGTGAGCAATCATTGGCATCATTACATTCAGTTCAAAATTTCCCGACATTCCGCCAATGGTAATAGCGGTGTCATTGCCAATGACCTGAGCGCAGACCTGAAGAAGTGATTCCGGAATCACGGGGTTGACTTTTCCAGGCATAATACTGCTACCCGGCTGTACCGGAGGAAGAGTGATTTCACCAAACCCACAACGAGGGCCGCTAGAGAGCCAACGAACGTCGTTAGCCACTTTCGTAAGCGCCGCTGCCGTCGCTTTCAAGGCTCCGCTCATTTCTACGCAAGCGTCTTTCGAGGCTTGGGCTTCAAAATGGTTAGAAGCTTCGACGAAGGGGACTTTTAATTTCTTGGCTAAACTCTCAGAGACAAGCTTTCCGAAATTAACATCGGTATTGATACCAGTACCAACGGCGGTCCCGCCCACAGCTAATTCGCACAACCCGGGTAGGGCACGTTCGATGCGGCCAATGGAATAAGTTACCTGCGCTTCGTATCCCGAAAACTCCTGGCCTAACAAAATAGGCGTCGCATCTTGTAAATGAGTCCGGCCGGTTTTCACAATATCGTTAAACTCGGCTACCTTGGCTTTAAACGTTTTCTCAAGACGCTTCAGCGCTGGAACTAATTTTTCAGTGACAGCGACCGCAGCCGCGACGTGGATAGCCGTCGGAATAATATCGTTACTCGATTGCCCCATATTCACGTGGTCATTGGGGTGAACTGGCTTTTTGCTGCCGATCGCAGAACCGACCGCAACGTTCGCGACATTGGCCGCAACCTCATTGTAGTTCATGTTGGTACTGGTACCCGATCCGGTTTGATAGATATCTAGGACGAAGTGCTCGTCATATTTGCCATCCGCGATGGCCTGCCCGGCTTGAACGATAGCAGAAGCCAACTTAGCATCTAGCTTTCCTAGCTTTTGATTCACTTCGGCACAGGCAATCTTGGTGAGAGCCAGCACCCGAATAAAATCGCGACTAAACCGAATGCCACTCACCGGGAAGTTGTCCACCGCCCGTTGGGTGGTTGCTCCATAGAGGTACTTCGAAGGAATCTTCATCTCTCCCATGGAATCTTTTTCAATCCGGAAATCACCTGACATAGCCACCTCAAGGATAAAATTTCGAAGACGCCAACATACCGCCCACCACCTCGGTTTTCAAGGTGGGGCACGCTTCCCAACCGCTAACAGATCTTCTCTGGCTTTCTGCCCCAACGTTGATATGGTCAGACCCAAGGAACCGTTGAACCAGCGTCTAACTATGGGCTCAAGAAAACCTCCTTTCCCCTATCGCATCTTCTTATCGCCTCAGGTCGTTATTGGTTCGTTGGGCTATTTCGTAGACGTCTTTGACCTGGTCATTTTTAGCGTCGTTCGCATGTCCAGCCTTCGGGGGATAGGTGTGCCCGAGGCCAGCCTGCTCGCTGAAGGCACTAGATTGCTTAATTTTCAGCTTTTCGGCCTACTCTTAGGGGGTGCCTTCTGGGGAGTCGTAGGGGATCGCAAAGGACGAAAAGCCGCTTTGTACGGCTCCATCGCCTTGTATTCGGCGGCGAATCTAGCCAACGGTTTCGTAACCAGCGTCGACCAGTATGCCTTTTGCCGATTCCTAGCAGGCTTCGGCCTTGCCGGCGAATTGGGGACCGCCCTCACCTTAGTAGGCGAAGCTCTACCCCAAAAATTTCGAGGTTACGGAACTACCGCCATCATGGTGATTGGTCTATTGGGCGCCATCTTTGCAGGAGCTCTCGGCGAAAGAATGGGTTGGCAGGCCGCTTTCTTCGTCGGTGGCATCTTAGGTTTTCTCTTATTGCTGCTTAGATTCGCGCTTCCCGAATCCCAACTCTATTTGGCCTCGCAAGGAAAGGCCGTTAAGCGCGGCTCCTTACTGATGCTCGTGAATTCCAAGGACCGTGCTCGCCGCTTCTTCGCCTGCATTTTTACGGGGCTTCCCATTTGGTACGTGATGGGAGTGGTCGTCACTTTTACTCCCGAAATTGGGTTAGCTCGCGGAATTCCTGGGCTGAGTGCCGGCAAAGCGGTCTTATGGTCTTCGTTAGGAATTACCATCGGAGATTTGGTTTGCGGACTGATTAGCCAAT
>JBBQIT010000266.1:0-6290 GCA_038325205.1 Bdellovibrionota bacterium | reverse complement strand
CAATCCCGGCTGGGCCCATACTCGTCGCTTTTCTCCTGACTCCGCGTCGCTACTCCTCGTTGTCGCTGCGACGTACAGGAAGTACGCCTCCGCTCCGCCTCGTCGCGCTCCTTGATTCAGAAGAAAATCGACTTCGTCTGGGGTGGGTTGCCGTGCGGATTCGTTTCCTGCGGAAACCCTCTCGAAGGTCTTATTTATAGATGGTGTGAACGACTGTAGAGGTGACCTCTTCAGTAAGTTCAACGGAGTTCACCTTAGTATTGGCCAAGGGACCTAACTTTCTTGCCTGTCCGTCCAACACGACAGATTGAAGATCCATCTCGGTGCCCGGCTCGAGCATGAAGGATATGGATTCATAAGTATTGCGATTTTCAACGTAGAGATAAGCGCCTCGAACGGCATTCTTGCCGTCAACCGAAGGGGTGACATAGAGCTTTTCGACGTCCGGCTTTTCCAGCTGTAGTCTCAAACGGACCTCCCGCTTGACCACATTTTCCACTTTGGTGGTGGGAATCTTGATCGGAAAGGTTGGTTTCTTTTCTTCCTTATAGATAGAACTCTGACCATAGATCTTCGCTTGCATTCGCACTTCTAAAATCTCGATGGGCTTCCCGGAGAGGTGAGTGAGAACGAGTTGCTTCGGAAAATCCATGCTCCTCGGCATCTTGAACGTCTTAGAAAGAGATAGCGGCTGGCCATCCTTTTCAAACTCCACCTGATAAGGGCAGAACTCTCCTAAAGAAATATTCTTCTTCATGTAGCCCGCGACTTCGATACTAAAACAGCCTTCAAACGCGTCGCGGGAGATAAAGATCTGAACGGCGGTTAATTCGCTTTTTTCGATCTGTTTTGAGATGTCGATTTCGTGCGTAGTCTTGTCCGGTGAGAGCGTGATGACCGCCTTAGCGGTGCTGGGCAAAAAGGAGAACAACAATAGGGTCACAAGAGCGATTCGCATTTACCACCTCTGAAATTGTGAGCCGGTATATACCAGAAAGTAGAAAGGGGCTCAATTGACCATATTTGTCACTCCGTCGGGTGTTAGGTCGAGATCCAGTCGCCTTTTGTAAAAGAACTCGGAACTTCGAAAGAGGTAGATTCTAGGCTCGGTTAGTTCGTTTCGCCGCACGAACTACCGCATCGACACAAGCTTCCCAAGTATCTAGATGGGCTTGGGGAGCCAGGAATAACTCAAGATGGTGTAGATACCGGCGTAGTTCGATAAAGTGCTCGCCGGAGATGAACTCCTGCTCCGTGGTCAGTAGTAGTCCATCGCTGGGGGAAGAACCCAATGCCTGACGTATCTCTGGCTCGGTTGCGGAGTGTCCGTCCGTACCGACTACAGAAACAATGGGGATTTGCATCTCCCGAAATTCCTGCGCATAGCTTCTCATATAGTTCTCTCGGAAACGGGTAGAGAGGTCTCTCATAATGGTGGGGTTGCCGTCTCCCATCAAATAGTGAAAGAGAATGTGGTCGACATCTTGGGTGATCAATCGGGTTCGTTCTCTCATCACCGTACGATAGGCCTGATTCGGTATTTTATTCGCCAGGTAGACGGAATTCTCAAAGGCCATCCAAAAAGGATTTAAATGTCTCCACGGATTCCAGAAGTCGGCCCACATTCGGACTCCCTCGACACAGGCATCGTGGCTATCAAGGAGAATTCGTTCGGGTTCAAGGAATGTTTCTATAACTTCCTTCGAGACTTGGATCGAGCGTTCTGTTGCGATGGAACCCCAGTAAGGTACATCGGCCATGATCAAGCCAAAGGTATTTTTCCGAGTGCAAGTGGAGAGGCGAAGCGCCTCCAATGCTTTGAGTCCTCCAAGACTGTGTGCGACTACGACAACCGGTTCGGAGGAATTCCCAACCTCGCTCGCAATTTGGTACGCGCCGCTGGTTACACTCCCGTTGGGATCGATATGGGAAACTCTCGCTGAAAATCCCATGCTTTCAAATACTCTTTTCACCTCGTAGGGGTTGATGCTTCGACTTCCCTTATAGAGATAGGATCCTGGAGTGGGATGACTTCCCTCTACCACCAGGACATGAGCTTTTCTATCTTCGATGGCTTTCGCGACGTCCTTGCCAGATACCTGAGCAAATGAAGCCAGTCCGACCCCAAGGACCAGCGAAATCATTGGTAGGAAGAATACCATCGGCCATCAGTACACGATTTCGGACGCCGTATCTACTCGCGTTTGAAGAACTAATAATGGCGCAAAATTCGGCGGGTTAGCTAGGGAGAGCGAAATCTACTCAACTTCTGGACAAAGGTATCGCCGGAGGAGATCACTCAAACCGTTCTTTAATCGATCGTTTTCGAGATATTCCGGATGATAGTTTACTGCTTGGTGAACAATGTGATCGGTTAGATTTACGATCAAAAAGGCAGCAAGCTCAGGATCACGAACTCGAACTTGTTCAGGCCGACTTCGATAATCGTCAGCAATAATTTTTTGGAAGGAAAGAGAAGCTTGATGGCGACGATCGAGTTTCCCTAGATACGTGACCTGCTCATCCAGAATTCTATGTAACTTTTGATCGAAGGCGTGCAAGTCGATGACGAGCTGAACGAGAGAGGGGATCGACTCCGCGAATGGTCGTCCCACGGCTTCCAATATTCGTGGCCGAAAAAGAGAGGCCAGGTCATCGATGTGCTTATCGATGATCGCCGAAGTAATTGCTTCTTTAGTCGGAAAATATTGGTAGAGGGTACCGATGCTGACACCCGCCTTTTCGGCAATGCGATTGGTAGTCGTTTTTTCTAGACCGTATTGCTTCATCACCTTGGCTGCAGCGAGTACAATCGCTTCCACAGTAACTTTCGACCGCCCCTGCCTCGGCAGTCGTCTCGGATTCGTTTTTGGTCGTGGAGACATATGGCCAGAGGAAATAGCATCTGGGTGATTGGGGAGCAACCGTAAGCTGAGTAAATAAACGAGGCCGAAGGTAACTAGCGAAGGTCTATATGGAATCGGATTTATACAACACGAGTAGAGTTGCGCACTTAATACCGGTATTTAAAGAGTTATAGAAATTTCATTTCAGGAGGATTTTTGTGATTAATCAAAACTCGATTCAAAATAATACAGAAACCAAACCGGCGCCCCCGAGAGTTACCGGCCTGCCGTCTATCGCTCAAGGAGATCCTACCAAGGCTCCCATCGATAGCGCCTATTTTAAGGTGGTGAACCTCATTAAATTCAAGGCTCCTCTCGATTGGGTCTGGAAGCATTGGCCTTTAAATTTCGATATCTCAAGAGTCATGACGGATGATCCGAGTGGTGAGCAACCAACCATTGGAGTTACCGCGCAGCAAACTGCCTCTTCTGCAGAGGGAACTCCCTTTAACGCCGTCGGTTCAAGTATTCACTACTGGTTGGTGGGAGGACGTGAAGTCAACGAGGTCGTACTCCAACGCGATGAGGGTCGTCTGTTTTACGAATACGTCTACTCACTTGGCTTCGCCGATGCGCAAGGGCAGATGCAATTCGAATCGACTGGCCCAAATTCCTCGCAAATCATTTGGACCTATTGGATCAAACCGAAGGGTGACGACATGAAAACAAAGGCCCATCATTTCTTAAATGAAGTCTGGGCCCCCTTTATCACAAACCACTGCGCACCCAATTTAAAAATTGCTGTGGACGGCCTCTACCTTGGCGACACTTCTTTTAAAACTAAGGAAAAGTAGGAGGGAGTAAAGTGGTCACGAATCCGAGTGCTCCACCTTTTCGTGTCTTTCTATGACTCCTCTTCCAACGATATCCTGTAACCAAATTCGCTCAATCGCCGGATAGACGGCGACCAACGGTAAAACTAAAATGGCGCCTGGAATTCCTGCCAAATAAGTCCCTGCTAATACCGAGACCAGAACGACTAGGTCGGAGAGGCGAAGACGGTTTCCATAGACTTTCGGTACTATGAAATAGTTTTCGAAAAAGTGGTAAGCCAGGTAGAGAGCTAGAGCAATCATTGCGGTCTTCAGTGAGACTGTAAGGGCGAATAGGACTGCCGGGATCGCAAAAAGAAAAAATCCAAGCATTGGCAGAATATCGAACACTCCCGCCAAAACCGCTAGAACCAAAGCCGCCGGAACCTTAAGCGATTGCAAGACTATGAAAGCGAATAGGGTAGCAAGCACCGAAGTGACCAGCTGACCCGCGACATAGGCCACTATAATCTCGGACGCTTCGGCGGTCGTGTCGCTAATCTTCTTTCGTTGAGCAGCGGAAAAGAAGGCGCTTAGCCAAACGTAAACGCGGCTCCCATCGGCAGCGAGGTAGAGCGCTAAAATTACAATGAGAACAAACTCGCTCATGGCGCCTACAATCCCTTGGCCCACCAGAGCAATTTTCTCAGTGGGAATTGAGGGGTTATGGATAAACTTTTCCGCAGCGTGAGACAAACTAGGAGGCAAATTCTTTTGCATGGTGGCCTGAAACTCGGGAAAACGTTTTGCCATTGCGGAAAACTGATCGATGAGGGGAGGAAGGACTCCTCCGACTATGCCCGCCAAAAATAAAATTACTAAAATCGTAACGACAAGGCTGGCAGCCCAGTGAGGGAGCCATTTTCCTAGCCACTTGATTACCGGGCGAAGCGTGCAAGCCAGGAGAATGGAGATAGCTCCCAGGATGAAGAATGGATAAAGCTTATAAACCGCATAGCAAATGGCTATCGATATTATAATTTTAAAAAGGGCGGAATTCGAAATGCGCCATTCTGGCAGTGAGGTTTTCATCTGGTGGCTTAGCAATGCAGATGACGTGCCAAACTAGATAGGCTGAGCTTTGGTGGCTTTGCGTGAGAGTGTTGCGAATCGTATCGAAATTTCCTTAATCGAGCTGAACGACTGAGGCGACTTCGAGCATGTGTTTTTTTGTCAGCGTGAGCCCGCGGCGGACGTCGGCTTCCGTCGAAAAATCAGGGCATTCATTCTTTTTTGCGCCTTCAAAGAATTCTGCCCGAACGAGTAGCTGGCTCGTAAGGAATTTGTGATTCGGATCTTCAGGCATCGGAAGGTCTCGATAGTTCTCGATGCGGAAAGGAGCTTTGGGTACCGTGAGCATGACAAAGCGGCAACGGTCTTTGGGAGCATTGAGCATTTGCATGAATCTAGATGACTTTACGTTCGGATTCATCGGCTGAATCCGCTTCATCGACTTGGCATACAGTTTGACCAAATCATTTCTAAAATTAATTACGCCCTCTCGACTGTGATCTACTGGATCATCTTCTTTGAAATTCGCGATCATTCGACCGCGGGGGCGAACGAAGAGGGAAGAATAGACAATACGACTATTAAAAAGTTTTTGGGCATCTACGGGAGGCAAACGAAGTGGCATCAGAGGCTTTGCGGGAGTGAAAACTCGGCCGGAGTACGCGATGGTTTGTTGGGTGATTCTTAGGTGCTTTCCCGTAGGCGAGAAAGCTTTATTCAGCTGGTTTTGGGCCGTCTCCATATCATCCAAAAGGTAAGCTTCTCGGAGCCATTTGGTAGTTCGATTCGCGTCTAAAATGTTTTTCGGGAAATGGTAATTTTTTTCAAAGACGTTCAAATACGTATTTCGTTGACCCATGTCGGGAACAGGAAATCCAAATCTTAAAAGTTGATCGAGTCTTCGATTGTTGTCAGGGGTGTAGTCGGGAGTAAATTCCCACGGTCTAAGAGCAAAATTTCCTTTGTGAGCTTCACTGCCTGGATCCAGGTAGGCGATATGGAATCCCATCGATTCATCCATCGCCCAACCATCTGGCTCGTTAGCGTCGGCCAATGTCTCAAAGGCGTCGGCGCGCGATAGCGAGGAGGCTAGAAAAAAACATCCCAAAAGCAGCAGCTTGATCATAGGTTTTCTCACACTACTTTTTCGGCGCATTTGTCTAAACTCATTAGTGAATCCTTAGACTTGTGCCTGAACAGTAACAAGTTAGCCTTGGTTACGACGCATCGTTCTATCTGTCTCGTTTCGTCATCGCTTCTACGACTCACTGTCAGATGTGTTTTGAGATCCGCCCTTCTATAACGGGGAGAACGTTATGGGAGGACTATGCGAAACTTTTTCTCCGTCTCTATTTCCTTACTACGCATCACTTTTCTAATTGGCCTAAGTGGATCGGTATGGGGTGCTGATCTCGTTTATTTAACGCCGAGCGCTATTTCTTTTGAGAAAGCAGTGACGGCATTTCCGACTCCGGGTTCTCGCGAACAGGTCGTCGACATGAATGACGTCTTAAAACTCCAGGATTCTAGAACTGACGCTGACTGCAAACGGGCGATGACG
>JBBQIT010000265.1:0-6339 GCA_038325205.1 Bdellovibrionota bacterium | reverse complement strand
CAGCTGCACGGCGGTAGTCAACGTACAGACGCAAGTCGTTCAAACCGGACCTGCTCCAACCTGTACTCTAACTTTAGCCCAGTCTTCTTTTGCGCCTGGAGCTCCGATGGTGCTCAATCTTGCCGTACAAAACGGACCGGCTGCTAGTATGTCTTTAGTCGTGAACAATCAGTTGATGCCTAACCCTATAGTAGGAGCGAATACGATCGCGGCTCCTTACTTCTCTGGGTCAGCCACGGTCACTCTGGTTAGTTCTAGCGGCGTCGCTAATACCTGCGGTGTAAATTTTACGATTGGAACGCCAGTTACCGATAGCGGATTCGATTGTGATAGCACAGCGAAAAAGCTTACGGTCTGCCCGGTCGCTGGAAAGGTTATCTCGGTCATTTTGGATCACACCGATGCCGGGTCGGCCAATTGTACTCAAGGAACTTCTTGGGGCGTGGATTTAGTGAATAACAACATTTGGGTTAACAACAACTGTAAAGGCGACTTCATTGTCAGCTACTTACGGTAATGAAGCTTTAATGCGTAAAGCCGCTTCCTCATTATTTGGGGGGCGGCTTTTTGCTTCGGTCACTCGTTAGATCATCTGCTAACCCATCGGCTTCGCTCTTTGCCTTATCTAAGCTGAAAATGAATTCCTCTTTTTTTCCCTTCGCAGGCGCGATGGTTACTGGCTTGTCTTCCGAAGCCGGCAATAAATTGGAAAACCACTGAGAGACCCTATATTTGATCCCAAGCCATTGATTCTCGCGATTTTCCGCAAGGCGACGACTACGAGCATCGGCCATGATCTCCTCGGCAGTAGCGTCAGGTCTCAGTCGGGGTTGAGGTGCTGCTTGTCTGTGGTCAGAACCAGAGGGGGAGAGATTCAGCGCGGGGAGGGAGATCTTCGGAAGGGAAGGGAGCGAAATTAGCTTTTGATCCGGATTCTGGAGCTCAGCGACATCGTGGGCGGTCAGGGAGCTTTTTTTCAGAAGGCTAATCTGCTTTATAATTCCGGAAGTGGTTACGGAAAAATACTGTGTCATCACCGCGGCGATCGCGGCCTGAATTACAATAAAAAATAGCAAACCCTTCTTCACACTTACTATATCGGTTAAGCGAAGCCCTAGAATAAACTCTGGGTCAGAGGCGCTTTCAATTGTGAAGAAATCACCACAATCTAAACCGAATACTATTTCGAATCTTGGCTAGGGGCTACTCGCCCTCAGGGTGTATTCGCCCTCCGGAGGAGGTCGGGTAAATGCTCTAGGTTCCATGAATTCAGGAGAGAAACGGAAGTTAGCTGTCATGGCCCATCCCTTGCTCTATTTAATCGAGTTCCATTTTAATAAGGGGTACACGTGGGTCAGTCGAGCAGACGTTTGTTTTTACTCTTAGGGTTAAGCCTAGTGAGTTTTCCATTGGCGGTGAGTGCTCGAAGTCTAGAGCATCAATTTGGTGCGGTGGAAAATTCCCGAGCTACAACCTCTCAGCGAATGCTTCCTCATACCCTTCTTGATTCTCCTCAAGGAATTTTTTTCAAAACGCACATTCATCCCTTTGTGACAGCGGCCAAAGATACGATGGAAGCCTTTGTTGCCGAGCGCTCGGCCCGTTCCTCCGACGCTGATCCGTTTGTTGCTGAAGGCGAGTTTTACGATTCTTACTTCAGGCAACTAAGAGAGCCTTGGACTCTAGAAGACAGGCAAGCTTCCTACCGAAGGCTTCGCATGCAGCTCGCGGATCTGGAAACAGGAAGTGTTACCCCTGAAGGAAGCGAATTTCTCTTCCACGCCGAAAAAGCCTTAATGATGGCCGGATACAACTGGGGGCTTTTTTCGAGAGGCGAGTATCTTAAGCTCTTTGATGGGCTGCGAACTCGTTTCAATCGCTAATCACCGCTTCCGGTCTCACGGCTTGAACTGACAAGTGCCAAATGCTATCCCTGTCCCATGAAGTCATTTCCTTTTTTTGCTACCGTACTCTGCTTGCTACCTAGCGTAATCGCTTTTGCTACTCCCACATCAGAATGGGCCAAAAAGGAAGCGGTGACATTGATGTCGCTTTATCGTGATCTTCATACGCATCCCGAACTCTCGCTTCATGAAGAGAAGACTCGAGAGCTTTTGGTGAAAGAGCTTAAACAAGCGGGATTAGAAGTAGCTCCTGTTCTTGGGAACACCGGTATTGTCGCTTTCCTAAAAAATGGAAACGGCCCTCGGGTGATGGTCCGTACTGATCTAGATGCACTCCCCATCATTGAAGAGACCGGGCTCAGTTTTGCCTCGAAGGTAGCAACCAAGAAAAAAGACGGCACCGATGTTGGTGTGATGCATGCCTGCGGTCACGATATTCATATGACCACTTGGATTGGGGTCGCGCGATACCTATCCACTCATAAAGACGAGTGGTCGGGCACCGTGATGTTTTTGGGACAGCCTGCAGAAGAGATAGGAGCCGGGGCAGCTCTTTTGCTGGGCGAAGGACTCTACAAGAAATATCCAAAGCCAGATTTTGCTCTGGCGCTTCATGTGAGTGCCAATTTAGAAACCGGTAAAGTGAGTTTTCATCCTGGTTATGCGCTGGCGGGAGCCGATAGCGTGGATGTCATCATGATCGGAAAAGGCGGACACGGAGCGATGCCCAATCGTGCTATCGATCCTGTGACGATGGCGTCCCAATTGGTGTTGGATGTTCAGAATCTAATTTCGCGAGAGAAAGATCCCGTAGATCCTGGTGTGATTACGGCGGGCTCATTTCATTGCGGTACGAAACACAACATTATTCCAGAATCCTGCCTCGTTCAGTTTACGGTGAGAAGTTTTTCTCCAGAAACACGAAAACAACTTCTCGATGGGATCAAACGTAAAGCCGTGGCGATTGCTCAAGGGTCTAACGCTCCTCCACCAAGTGTTGTCGTAGACAAAGAGCCAGTCCCTCCGCTTTTTAATGAACCGAAGTTGGTGGAGCGAGTGGTTCCTTTCCTTAAGAAAGCGCTTGGTTCGGAAAACGTAGTTTTGGAATCGCAAATCATGGTGAGCGAGGATTTTGGCCGCTATGGGTCCGAGGGAGTTCCCATCTTTATGTTCAATTTGGGGTCCGTTAAAGGCAAGCGTTTGGAAAAGATGCGTGCATCGGCAAATGTTCCCTCCCTTCATTCGGCGCACTACTTCCCGGATGCCGAGGACACGCTCACCGCAGGGATTACCGCGATGTCGGAAGCGATCATGGGGCTTCTCCCTCGCTCTTAAGAAAGTTCAGCAGCCCGTGTCTTAAAACCTGTCGATCGGGCAGCAGGGTTTCGGATGCTAGGTCTAAGTAGCTAATTTTATTAACCTTAAGGTGTATACTAGGCGTGTATTTTAAGGAAAAGGATAAAACTAAGTTATCCTTTTGAATTTATTGAATATCCTGGCTCATTCCTTCGAAATGCTAAGAAGTCTATTTAGGGGGATTTCTAAATTTATGCCTAGATTCTGAGGCACGCCCATTGCACTAGTGAATACCAACGGAATTCACAACGCCTTGAGGTTACCCCCCATGAGACTCGCAAAATACTTTTTCATTTTCACGGCTGGATTTTTAATCATGGGTCAACCCGCTTACGCGGAAAGCACCGTATCGACCTATAACCCTGGAGCCACCACGGGTTATCCCTACACGAATTATTCGCCCGCGATGCAACAGGTGGTTCAAGGCAATGCTCCCGCCTCTGGGGACATGGCGAACCAGCTTTTTTCTCTTTATCAGCAGATGCAAGCGCAACTCCAACAAGCCCAACAAGAATTAGTTGCAATGGACTATCAGAATCAAATGTATCCGTCGCCCCAGGTCAATCAAGCGATTGCAGCACTAGGCCACGAAGTCGATTCTCTCGAATCTCAATTGGCGCAATTGACTCCCGTAGTTCAGATGTTACGGGCGAATTCACAATCTTTTGCTACTACAGGAAATAATCCCTCGTCTCAGCAGCAGTATGGCAACGGTCCTGCGAATGATATTTGGGCTCAACCTGGCCCTTACAGCAATTACACTGGCGTTAACCAGTGGAATAACGGCGGGGGATACCTTCCCGGTCAGCAGTATCCTGTGACGGGAAATATCCAAACTGGTGGTAACCAGCAGGGCGGTGGAAACCCAGTTCCCATCACCGGCGGTCTCATCCAATAACTTCTAAAATTACTTCGTAACTTTTTTGTGGAGTCTTCGGTGAACGGGGGCGGCCTTTGGCTCGCACGTCGGGGGCATTTGCGCGAAACCCATTCCTGCTAAGCTAGCATTGCTTCGTGGCATTGCTGGTTTGTCTCGTAGACTTAAGTCAACGTAGAGCGCACCGGAAAGTAATAGGATAAATGCCCAAGGAGCGACATTCACGG
Organism: Bdellovibrionota bacterium; assembly: GCA_038325205.1. GTDB lineage: Bacteria > Bdellovibrionota > FAC87 > UBA2466 > UBA2466 > JBBQIT01. The sequence goes on along the minus strand of JBBQIT010000265.1, from coordinate 1,975 downwards.
TGCTACTGGCCCAGCGTTTTATGGGCTTAAGGAAATTTCGAACTCTCGTGACCATTCCAGTTTTTTTAGTTCTTCCATGCATCATAGACTTCCTTGTTAAACTTAATCTTAGGCTTTGATGATGTCGTAAATTCCAAGCAATGAGAGGGGATGGCGCCACAAAGTGTCGAGTGAATCATCAGAAGTGAAAAGTGAACGAACGTATTCTTGGGGTGACCGACTACTCACCCTACGCCCAAAAACTTACAGTTGAATTGATTGTTTCAAAAACGGCATACTTGATCGTTGTCACATGATTAGGAGGAGGTAATTCAATGTCTACTAAACTCTCTAGTTCCTCTCGAATTGAAAACAAAAGCGAGTACGTCGTCGAGTTTGAATGCTACAGCAAATTACGCGTGAATTTTGAAGAGGTTTCCGGATTGAATCAGAGTGAAATTGTCGATAGAGCGGCACTGATAGCAAATCAGACTTTCGAGCGAGACGGGGTTTTGATCACCGAGCGGATTGCTCGTGATCATTCCTATTCAGTAACTTCTCTAGGGATCGATTCTACCAGTGCGAACATCTTAAATCCCACGAGTGTGCCCTTGGCTCATTTAAGAATCGTGAAATGAACTTTGTGGCAATTGGGCTAACAGGGGGGGGTAAGCTGCCCCGCTAACGCGGTAGCCCTTAAGTTAACGAAAAAACTTTTTGAAACATACATAATGTCGGCGGGATCACAGGGGGGAATCCAATCGACGCCGAGCCCATAACCAGGACCCGCGGGTTGAACTCGACCTTCCATGACTTTCGAGCATTCCTGAAATGCGACATCGACCTTGTACTGGCAGTGGTCCGCCGTTTTCGTGATGGTGATGACAGGGTCGGTCTCGGGTCCGATAATTAGCGGGGGAAGGGATCCACTCAAGGGTACGATGATAACTCCAGGGGATTGCGTATACACATTAGTATAGGCTCCTTTCGCAAACGTGAGCGTATGAACGGTCGTAGTGCTAGGGAAATAGGTATTGATTAAATCATGGGGAGGGCCCGCCGTTTTGGCGTCTTTGAGCAGCCTTGCGTTTACTCCAGCCACCAGGGCTTCAAGGACGGGAAAAGATAAGGCGTCTTTGGCATTTGCTCGAAATAAACGTTTCCTAGCGATGTTTTGAGAGTAGCTCGCGAAAAATCCCATGGTCATGGCCGCAGCCGCTAGGAGTACCAGCCCCATAAGGAGCATTCCTCCGCGACGAGAGCTTAAAGTCTTAACTGTTCCGCCACTCATATTTCCTTTCGAAAACCCCGATTTCTATACTATATTAGTACGGATCTTAATGCCGTTCTAGAAACTTCTCATGTCGCTAAAGCCAAAAGGTGTCACTTTAATCGAGCTCCTGATCGCTTCCGTTATCGGCTCCACGCTCTATTTCTCGCTAGCTTCGCTTCTTTTCACTCAGGCCAAGCAGGATCGCAGAAACCAGGCGTTCGTGAATACCCAGGTTGAGCACCAAGCTTTTCGTAATGTCGTCCATTCGCTGACGTCCAAGAGTCTCATCTATATTCTTTGTGGAATTCCTCACCCGTGGGGAGATTACGATCCCGCCACTGATAAGTGCATTCCCGGCAAAGACAAAACAAACACTCCCTATCCAGCTCCCACCGCGGTTGATATGGCCAACTTTAATAATTTAGGCGACGCCGCCTATACTTGGGCTCTCAATAGAAGCCTGAATGGGGCAAGATATTCTCCGATCTTAGATCAGAATGATTTCAACACGAACGTAAAACCTTTGATTCAAGCCACCAACTGTCGCACCTGTCATGACGGTAGCGGAGCAGGGCCGATTATGGATAGGGACATCGTGTCTTACAATGACGTTGTGCAAAACCCCCCTTTGATGAGTTCGATGCCGCTCGCGTCACCTTTGGGACGTGCTCTGGTTCGTCCCAATTGGATCTTTCTCTCATTTCAGTTGGGCAAAGACGAGGT
>JBBQIT010000264.1:0-6346 GCA_038325205.1 Bdellovibrionota bacterium | reverse complement strand
TATATAAAAATGATTGAGACACACGACTAGGGTCGGTATGCCGAAGTTTCAAAAGGTCGATGTCCAGGCGGTGCAGAGTGACCGAGTGGTCATCGGGGTATTGTAGTTGCAGCTGCGTCGGAGGAACGAGCACTCGGTCTTCAAGGGCTATCTCTTCCCAAGGCTCACCTACCAGCGTTCCTATCTGGCAATCCGTGGTGACTTCAAACAGGTTAAACGAGAAAAGATTGGCGTAAAGGTCTCCCTTAGGAATCCCGTCGTCAAAAGTTAGTTTGACGAGTAGGTCTGAAGCTCCCAAACCAAATTGAAGCGCTCCTTTTCCTTTTGAGGGGCGCACGGTAAACGTTCCCGCTACTGAAAAGTCCTCGGTCAAATTCACGACCTCGAGAGATTCTTGAAATAGAGTTTCTGATTTTCGCGTCGCCGCATTCACTATCGTTACCGAGATGTCTCGAAGCTTTGAATGAGAGACTGCTTTTGGAAGGTAAGTAAATGTAAGATCAGTGGCTGGTGCTTTAATACTGGCCTTGATTTCAATGGACTGGCCGGCCGAGACGATATGAACCTCATGGAGAGCCGCTAGACGGATGTCTTCCGTAGGAGAGATTTGACAGACACCGCCGTCCCCCTGAAAGCGGAAGGTGGTCTCGGATCCTAAAGTCTTTGATTCGATAAGACCCGCGTTAGGTTTTAGCTGAAACCATCCGACAGGCGCTTTGGCTGGCTTAGGAGCAAAGGCGAACAGTGCAGGTAAGGTGTCGAGAACAGTATCCACAAACCGGGTCTGTCTTCGTTCCACCTCGGCTAACGAGCAGCTCAAGCTTTCCGCGAATACTTTTACGGGATCCATGGGGGAGGCCGTATCCCATCCGGCGAAATGCTTCCTGAAGGATTCGTTAAGTATGTCTTGGTATCTATGTTCCAGCTTCACTTCATCCACTCCTTAGGGAACCAATGCTAGTCTTAGTTGATCGTTCTTCTTGGTTTCCTTGATCTGGTACTTCAGCAAAATATGTAATTGGCTTCGATCGGTCGCGTCTGCCGAAATCTCAACCTCCAGGTTGTCGACGCGAGGCTCAGAGGACTCCACTGCCGCCCGGACCTGTTCGCGAATTTCGCTCTTGGTCGAAACGGTTAGAGGCCGGAAGAGAAGCCCGCGTAACCGGCTTCCGATCTCAGGATACAAAGGACGTTCGCCTTGTTCGGTTAAAATGGCTGCCCTGAGGCAATACTTTACGTGCTCTTCTAACGACGAACGGGTGAGCCCCCGGGAGAAGTCCTGACTTCCCGGGCTTAGAATCTGATAATTTATTTTTTGGACTCTATTTTCCATGCTCATATTCTCCAGAGGAGATCATCGAGAAGTCGATAGAGATGCTAGTAGCTTCTCCGTGATCGTCAAATCTGGTCGTGTGTACGCTTAGCGATGTCGTGTAGCCCAAAAATCTGAATGAGCCCAAAGTGAATTCTAAATGAGGCGCCGACTTCTTCGTTTCGTCGACTTTGTTAAGTCCTCGAAGAAAGGAATCAACTGTCTTCATGTTGCAATCTTTGTCGACGTCTTTATCAAAGCGTAACTGAAAGGAAAGTTGAGAAGGGCCTCCGCTACGGAATGCCACCATCGGAGCATTCTGTCCTAGGCAAGGCTCGACATGAAAATCGAAATTACGCGATAACCGAAAATCAGTCGGATTGAGCGAGAACTTAAGCGCGTCCCCGGAATCCTTGTTGGTCAATTTTCCTTTTGCCGTCTGCATAAAATCCTCGTTTACTTCTTACGTTCAATGCCTTCATGAGCAAAGCTGACATACTCCACCGCGATGGAGGCATTCTCATGGCTCATGAGCGGGGCGCTCCATCGGCAAGGCCAAGCGTTTAACACTCGCCATTCCGTTAACTTTTTGCCTTCTCGGTCAGTAATAGTGATTGAAAGCGTCTTTTTTTGAAGAGGCTTCGAAGTGTCACAGACTTCCAGGTACCAATCAAAGATCGTTTTTCCAGAATCGGATCCAGAAGTCCCTTGACCGAAAGAGAGCCGGCTGACGCGTTGAGCGCCTCTGGCTGTGCGAGGGGCTCCTAAATTTCCGCCTTCGTTAAAATGAATGACTTCAATTTCAGATTCTAAGCCTTCGCAGCTTTTAAAAACCATGTCGCGAAGCTCGGGAATGACGACTTTAAACTGAGTCGAGAGTCCTTCTTTCCCTTCGTCGCTAGCTGTCGCGTAACTCATAAGTTCCTCATCATCTCATCCCTTTAGGCCGTTAACCCCAATCGCACCGACATTTGGTCTACGGCGTAGGGAATAGAAAAGGTGACATTAACCTGCAACACGTCATCTGCTCCACTGGAGTGGACCGTGATATTGGTTTGAAAGGGCTGCTTCGCGTTGGCGTCAAAAATTTTAACGATCGGCTGAAACGCAGATTGCAGGGCCACATCGACTAAGTCAGCCAAGCCTTCCTGCATAGGCTCTAAAACAAAAGGCTCACAGATTTGATGGATCGCTTCTCGCAGCGCCAGCACCGTTCGCCGGGTTGAAATAAAACGGTTATCCAAATCCATGGGATCGGCAAGAGTCCTTCCTCCCCAAATTCGGACTTCACCATTTCCGAATTGGTGAAAGACATTCAGTCTTAGGTTCAAAAAAGTTTGCAACTGCGCCGGTGAAAATTTACGGATGGGTTGATACCCACCGGTGAGTGATCGATTGGCCGGAATCTCATTGATCCCGTGTTGAGCGTCACTCATTTGGAATGCCGCCGCCGCGACGATCGCCGGAGAGCTCAATCGATTTCCCAAAAGGACCCACGGAAGATAGGCAGCCGCATCGGGGCAGATAGTGCCACGCAGCCAGTTTTGAGCTTGGGCTTCATCGGTGTTCTTAGGGAAATCTACCAGCGTGAAAAAGTGAGACAGCGGAGCAATCGTATCGAATAGCGAATGGTAAAAGATGCGGTGTTCTTCTAACGTCAATCCTAAGCTAGCTTGAGGAACTACGATGAGATCCGCGATTTCAGAAAAGCTCTTTAGCGCGTTTAGACCAGTCCGGTGTCTTAATCCCCGGTCAGTTCCAATCATGCCGGCCAAGCGCTCTTCGCGCGACGAAGGGAGGGGAAGGGAAACCACATGGGCGTGAGTGCCTCCCATTTCAAAGAAGGGCAGCATGGTTTCCCAAGCTGTCTTGTCCCAGGCATTCGAGCTACTCAAGATCTGAGTCTCGATATCTTCGAGAGAGTGTACTTCTCGAGTCGTGGGCTGTTTTACTTCTTCAAGAAAGAGAGGCACCACAGGAACTCCCGTTCGATGGCGTAGCAAACCGACGCGGGAAGGCATCTTCCCTGTCGCTTGGCTATCTATCGATAGGTTGTAAATTCCATGTGGTTCCATAATCCCTTTTTTCCTACGCAAGCTCGACGTCAGTAACGCTGAGCGTGACTTCTTCGCGAAGAATCTCATTTCCACCGGCGTCTTTCGTAAACGTCGGACCACTCCAGGTCTTGGGCCAAGCTCCGAAAAAGTTGAAACGAATCACTTCTTTTTCAGAGTCGTCCATCAAGATGATAGAGCCAGATTTGCGGACTTGTTTGCCGGCCTTGATATCTTTCATCCAAGCGTAAAGCTCTTTATCCTTTTTGAAAGGACGCGATAAAGAGATGTCACGGGCGTTGAATCGTCCTGGACGATTTAACATTTGGTTTTTGCCTTCGTGATAGGCGATGTCTTCCATATCAATGCCGATACCGGTGACGGTATCGTAAGAGCCCCATTGGTGACCGTCGATGGTCACTTTGAAGCTACTGACTTTGAGATACTCTTCGCTCGCGCTAGAGGTTGCCATTTATGACTCCTTTCGGCCCGAAGGCCTTTTTCTTTATGGGGAGTCTTCGGCATTGGCGTACCGAAGATCCCCCTATTTAGTTGCGCCCTTTTGACTATTGGGCTTCCGCGTCTTCGCGTTCAATTTTCTGTTGGATATTTATCTGCACAAACTCGGCCGGTTTCACCGGAGCGATACCGATTTCAATGGTCACGATTCCGAGATCTCGGTTTTCCGAGGGATTCGTCGACTCATTGCATTTTACGTAGAAAGCTTCTTCGGGCGTTTTGCCCATCAAAGCTCCGTTGTTATAAAGCGTCTTCAGGTACGCGCGAATATTTCTTTCGATATTTCCCCAGAGCTCCTGGTCGTTCGGTTCGAACACGACCCACTCAGTTCCTTTGGTCACACTTTGTTGGACCACTTGGAACAAGCGGCGAACGTTCAAGTACTTCCACTCAGAGTCCGTGGAGAGGGTTCGCGCTCCGTAGATGCGAAGGCCCATATCATCCAAATCACGGATGCAGTTGATGCCTCGGGGATTGAGTAGCGCTGGTTCGTTGCGCGTTAGGGTGTACTTAAGACCGAGAGCGCCTCGCAATACTTCGTTCGCAGGGGCTTTGTGCACTCCGCGATCCGTATCGACTCGGGCGATCGTTCCCATGACGTGTCCCGAAGGTGGCACGTAGGCCAATTTCTTCGTACTCTCGTCAAAGACCGAGATCCAAGGCCAGTACACGGCGGCTTCTTTAGAGTCGCCGATGCGGGGGAACTCGTGAAGTTGAACTTCATTCAACTCTTCGATTCCGTCCAAGATGGCCATGCGATCACCACATTGAGAGGCGTGATCCGAAAGCATGTTGTGTACTGTCGCACTGGTAAATCCAGGGGCGGCAACTAACGCGATGTCTTCCAAAGCCTTAAAGGCGGCAAGTCCGGTGCGACTGGCAGGGCCTTTATCGGCGCCCAGAATTTCGGCGGCGACTTCTTCTTCAGTCTGTCCTTCTTTTTTCGCGCCGACATTCAAGACGTAGCAACGGGATCCTCCGTTGAGAAAAAATCCATAAACGGCGTGGGCTAGGTTCCCACCTTCTTTGATACCGCCAAATACCTTTTGGTAGGCGGCCCAGCTGGTGCAAAGCACTGGCTTTTGGACAGGGCCTTGAGAGGCCTGGCCGATAATACCTGCGGTGGAAGAACCCACGCTTTCAATTGGCTTATTGCCGCTCGAGACAATCGAAGAGTATACGCCGGGGGCTTGATATTCGCTCATTGTACGTTCCTTTCAGTACTGTCATTGATGTCAATGACTCTTTGTTTCGTTTTGTACTCTTCCCGAAGCGGATTCCCGCTGTGGTAGAGCGCTTGATAGTCAAAGTGGAATTGGAACTCTTCACGCGGCAACGACTTTGGGTCGAAGCTAACTTCGCGCATCCGAATTTCTGCCTTGTGGGCCTTCATCCGGTCGAAGAGGGTCGGCACAGACTGGAAGCTTTCCGGCAAGAATGGCTCAAACGTCTTCGAGTCGAAGAAGAAGGCGCATAACTTGTCGTAGGCTCTCAGAGTTGCCGAGGAGGGAAGATTCAATCCCACCAGCGAAAAAGAAACGGTTAACCGAGTGGGGTTTCGAAAGACAAGATACTTATCTTTCGAATTATCACTCAGAAATGTTCCTTTTTCCTGATCGAGCCCGCTCTTTCCTACCACATAGAGATGGAAGTCTCCGCTAGTCGTCGATGCCGGAACACCGAAGACGACTTGAGGAGCACGCCGAAATAGGCCCCCGTTGTCCTTCAATACTCCGTTAAGGAGTGTCGTCATCGATTGCGCCAGATTTGCGAAGTAGTCTGTGCGCCCGTTCATGTTAGTCAGTTCCATCACGATCTTTTATCTGAGCAATTGATGTGCCAAACACTTTTTTGTTTGAAGAGGCTCGTTAGGCAAGAAGTTTCATTGCAAAAATGAGATTCGTCCCATGATTTAGGCGTCAAACTTGAGATTGAGGCTTAAAACCGGGGAGATAAGGAATGAGCCAGTGGTCCAAATCTCGGACACCTCTAGTGGCGTGGACCCTATTCCGGTCAGTAATGAGACGTTTCAATATTGAGATTTACCGGCGATAAAGGCTCAGAGTTGAAACATTCCACGCCTGGAACACCTTTTTTCATTGCTTGTGGGCGTGAAGATGGGTTTGGTACGGCTTTTGCTCTGCTAGCCCATCAGAAGTCACGCGAATTGCTTTTTCAGTATTTTGGAGTGGGCGTGAAAGGGATTATGGAAAACAACCGAATCGAAAAATTTGCTGAAGATATCTCCTCGATGATTCGGGCCAGGTACCCTCTTATTCACGTCACGACCTACGAAGAGGCCCGTTGCTTGGACCTATTAGAGTCTTTAGGCAAACGTCGAGACTCGGCTCTTTATGTCTGGTCACGTACCCAAGGCATTCGAAAAGGGGAGAGGGCAGTAGCGGACATCCAAGACCCGATGGCTGCTTTGAAGTGGTTTGAGGAGCTGAATGAGAAGGCG
>JBBQIT010000263.1:0-6360 GCA_038325205.1 Bdellovibrionota bacterium | reverse complement strand
GATTGCGAACATAAGGGATCAGTCGCGGGTTTTGCCATCGACTCGCCGTCAACTCAATTCCTTGATCGTTTAGAAATTGGGGAGCTTCGTCGCTAGCGACGAAGCATAAATCATCCTATTCGGAAACGAAAGTTACTCCGTACCAATCTTAAGGTGCGTGGAATTAGCGCCTGCGAAAGTGGATACGCTTCTCGTTTGTGTCCAAGGGAAAATTCCGTTAAGACTTAGAACGGGCCGTGTGCAAAGATTCAGCCGTCGTGCCGCCGGCAAATTGTAGTACGGAATTTGGGGCCATTTGTGGTGTTCGTAATGATGATCAGTATTGTGAGGAAAGAAGAAAAAACGAGGAATAGGACCAGCCGAAAACCGATGAGTCTCATCCGCACCTTTTCCCGGGACCGCGGCAGTTGCCGTTTAGGAGTGCCGCCAACGACCATCGTTTTCGGTCCTTTTATCACGAAACGTAGAGGTTTACGTCAGTTATCAGACCGAATGATTCGAATGGGTGTACCCAACTTAAAGTTGTCGATGCCTTCTAACGCTAATTCCTCGTCCAATTGTTCCATATTTCTGTGAGCTAAAAATTTGAGCGTTTTGTTCTTGGCTATTTGCATAGAGTCAACACAGTTCAGCTGAATTTTTTTCTGATCGCGAGGTTTCATTCTGTCGAGTGAGTGATGAAACACGGAAAGTGTTTTAAATCGTAGCCAATTTTTCTTCTCGAATGAAATTTTCAGCATTGCCGCGTTTGTTATGGTGCTCGATGACCTGCTGGTTGGTGAATTTCTGCATTGGCATACCGGCGACAACGCCGTAATAATCCCAATGCCCCTCGCCAAAAAGGGAACCCTGTTCGTCCTCTATCCAGGTCCGTTTGACGACGATAAGTAGCCGGATGCTTTCCGCCCAAGAAGGCTGCCAAAGAAACGAACCAACTTCGATTAAAGGAAGTTTTCGTTTCTTTGTTTCAGCCTTCTTGTTTTCTTCTTCGCAATATTCCCACGCCTTCCAATTCTCAACCTGGTCGGTTTTTCCCTTCCATCCGGTCGTCGCATCATTGGCCGTGATGATGAAGTGAATCTTTCTCTCAAGACACGTGCGAATCACTTCTTAAAATCCCGGCAGACTCGAGTCAGAGTGTACACACCTATTAAATCCACCACGATCTGTCGTATCGCAAGAGGAGTCGAGTGCCGACCCGGATTCTCATTCCTCCAGCGCTCGATTATCTCCTTTAACTCTTCGACCCCCGGTCGGTTTTCATTTCCCATGAACTGCATTCAACAGGAACACTATTACTAAGCCAAATATCCGTGCCGGAAACTCACGCCGACCGAGCTTGTCGCTCAGCTCAGTCGAGGAAGTGATAGTGTCGAGAACCAGTTCCGTGCGTTTGCCAACGCCACCGGCCTATCCCAACGCACATTTTTCAATTATCGAAAGAGACTTTCTGGGGCCTCAAGTGAAATTCGATAAGAAGGGCGAGAACTGCAAATTGCAGTACTGCAAGCGCAGTTCAATCGTTGGCCGAGGGTATGGTCTATTCTGGGACAATGTATCAAAACTGAGACGTTGACCTGCACATTCACTCGGTAGCAAGGGGATTGATCTTGGTATGTCAGTTGCTTTATACCAACCTCAATGTATAAAGCTGCCTTCGATCATGAGCTATTTTATTCGGTGTCTCCGGGGGACTCCCTATGGAAGGTAGCCCAGTCCCAGTTCGGACTGAAAACCACAGGGGATGCAAACAGTGGCGTTCAGCGAATTCTCTCATTAAATCCCCATATCAAAGATCCCAACAAAATATTCCCCGGAGATTTGCTTTTATTGGGCTCTCCGGCTCGAATGCGCACCGACCGCCCTCTATACCCGCAAGATCTCGCCGAGGCACAGAAGGTGTGGAAGACGACTTCGCCCAATACCAGGGAAGCTATCCGGCGAAATTTTGACATTTTGGACTGGTTATCCGACCGGGTGGACCAAGCAGATTTTTTAAATAGCTCGTCCCAAGAGACGGCGCTGTTCTGGAACGAAGTAAAACCATTCTCCGCCGCGATTCAGAAAGCGAATCTGCTTAAACTCTCTCAATATTATGAGGAGTTGGCCATCGTCCGTCGTGAAACTATAGTCCTGCTCTCTCAATACCGCCTTTCGGTTACCCGAATGCCCATCTTTTTGATTAGCGTTAAGGCCAATGGTCTTTATGGCTATGCACAAAAGTTACTTCGGATGATTGAGTTGGCAAATCGCTTCAACGTGGGAAAGATCCTTCTTGCCGCTGATATAGCGATTGAAGCCGCCAAGGTGGCTCAAGTTGGAATTGAAACGCGAGATCCGAGAGCGACAGCTCGTCAGGCTTCCAAAAGCGCCATGAAAGTAGGGACGGGACTTGCCGCCGGCACTCTAGCCGGCAAATATGGGTGTCGCACGATGATTCAGATCGGAAAACTGTACGGAGTCGCTGGCTGTGCAATCTTGGTGGGAGTGGGTATTTGGTGGGGCCAATCACAGGGCGAAAAACTAGGCGAACGGATGTATGACGGCTTCGAGAAAACGTTTCTTAAGCCACTTCCTTGACATCGAGGATTCCGATGGAAACCTTTTTTATAAAAAGTTGGTATTGGATTAGGGGAATCTGGGCTGCGGGTTCATTAGTTTCATGCGCCCTCTTTCTCTTGTTGGGCGTTGTGATTATGCCGATTCTCTTGAACGGGAAGTTTAATCCGATCTATGGCCCGAAGAAGGGTGAGCCATGGGAACCCCATAAGATGGGACTCTTTCCGTTTTACATGTTCACTCGATGTTACGACTATGCTAAGGCCCTTTTATTTGACGGGTTCGCGAAACGAAAGTTTGCTGCTAGCCGGGATATCTTTAGAGCCCAGGTAAATCGCCCTACGATTTTCTTAAGTTGGCTTCTCGTACTGGTCTATTGGATTATGATTGCAAACCTCGTCGGGTTTGTATTCTTGGAAGCCTTGGAAAAGTCGGGCTGGTTGCGCTAAGGGGATGAAGAACTGCGACCGGAATGAGTTTTATAATTATTTTCGATTGAACTGGGACCCACACTCACGAAAGAGGCTAGAGACCAATCTCGATCGGACAAAAGCGCGGGCTGGCATACCCGATCGAGACGAAGCTCATATGCATCGCATCCAGAGACATCCGTCATCTCTGCTAACGAGGGATCGATAAGACTAACCTCGTTCTCCCCGGTTCCTCGGAAAAGTTACTGGCCCGGACCCAGGTAGCTCCAAAAAACATTAAGGCCACAGCGAGCATCATGCCGCCTCTACTTTCAGCACCCTCTGCGGCTCCGCGTTCAAGGATTCCGCCAAGAATTCCGGACGGTATCCAGAAGATTTATAAAAGCATCTTTGTGGCAAGCGCGCCCTTCGTTTGGTTTCAACGGTCAAACCATTGGGTAAGATACGATACCGAAGTTTGGCTTTCTCAGGATCGATGAGTCCCAGCTGGTGCCCCCAAACCACGGCTGATGCCGCTTCAACGTAACCTATTACCTTTGCCAAGGTACCTTTTCGGTTTTCCTTTAGAACGAGCCAACGCGACTCCCCCTCGTTATAGCGTATTAGGATTCTGGAAGCCTGGGCTGCCGTCGTTTCGGGAGGTAGGGTCAAAGCGACAAATCGTCGATATTGCGCTCGACACAATTGGTGAAAGCGCTTGAGCCACACCCGATTTCGATGAGTCCTATGGTCCTCGGGAAGATCCTTAAAATCTTGTTCCGCGGCATCGTCGTTATGAAATCGGTCGAGTTCATTGGCTGAGTAGGAAAGGTTGCTATTCACCATCGGAAAGATGTTCTGCCCAAGCGAAACTTTAGATGGAATTGATTCAGGCTGCCTGGCGCGCTGCGCCACCAAGGCTTCCCACAAGTCTTGCCGATAGGGCTGACCCACTTCGGGGTCCCCAAAGTCCACATACAGATGTGCACTTGCCTCAGATGCCGCTAGACTTCCATCTGCCTGAAGGACGTAGTGACAAGTATCCTGCAAGAAACCCAATGCCGTCCCGGGAACGACCGAGGTCAACGATGACCAACAGGCCGCAATCACCTTCATCGATTCCTGGAGTCTATGGGGTCTGACGATGAGCCAAAGGCCGGGTTCGTTGCTGAAGATAATATAAAGCCGTTCTCTATCGATTTCGTTCGAATCACTCAATTCAAACCATTTAGGACCTTTGAGTTTGAAAAGCTCTTCGCGGATGGCAGAAACTTCAAAGCGGTCTTCACTCGCCGACTCAGAGACAAATAAACCAAGCTTCCGATCAAACTCTCCGTTAAACTCTTTTTGGGGGACGAGTTCCTTCGATGCCTCTTCTTTGGCTCCGCCGATTCTCTTTAGCAATCCATTCATTTTCTCTTCCAGCTTAAGCGCCCATTTGCTTCTTAGCTTTAGACTTAACATTGACTCTCCTTATGAAAAATCTTCTCGGCTTCCTCGCCGTTTCGACGGGGAAACCTTGGTGATGGAACTTAAATCGCGCGACTCTTTCGAACTGGGTCGTGACGGCCATTGGGGAGGGTCGGCGACATCATTCTTACATGAAAAATAGCATCCCAATTTTTCCCCTGTTGGAACAGCGATCCCGTCGTCCATTAGCTTGTAACGCCGCTTGGGATCTTTCCCCTTCAACGTTCTGCCCATCACGACTCCACCCTCAACGATAGGTCCCCACTCCTTCAGGACTCGGCTCTGGGCGTCTCGGACCGAGGCGTACCAATGCTGTCTCTTGCTATCGAAGGAGATCATGGGCCAGCGGGTATCCCTGGATTTTGAATCGGTATTCTGTTTGGGCGCGCCTTCGGTAACTGACTGTGCTTTCAAATACTTTTGAATCTCCGCTGCGAGTAGTGCGTTCGACTGCCTGAGCGCATTCAGATCTAAAAGGATGGCGCTCATGGCACGGCTCCGAATGTGGCTGAGTCGGATGAAGAGCCCAACACCGATCGCGATGACGAGGAATAGAACCGTCGTCCACAGCGGCCAATTAGATCTCATGGGATTCGATTTTGGAGGTGACTGTTCGATCGGAGCCGATGCGATTTCGCGAGCCTTTGGATTTTCTGTTTTAGACGATATTGGGGGGGGCGTCATTTGGGTCCCCTCGTCGGTATTGCGCGGGTTATTGCCCACCAAGATGAGAGGCTTAGCGGAACCATTCTCGTCGGCAGACGGAATCTTCGTCGTATGGCCGGATTTCGAAGCGTGTGAAGTATTGTTTAGGGCGACGGCTGCTTTTTCTTTGTTTGCATTATCGGAAGGGGCATTTCCTCCCGGACCGGCACTCACCGTGTCTAAGAATTGATCCATAGTAGAACCCTGGGTCTGGCTTTTTGTAGCCTGCGCCGTTCTTAAATCTTGAATGTTCTGGGCGTTGGGTTGTTGCGCTGTTTGGCCCGTGATCTGATTCGGCGTCAGCACAACGGCCCCTGCTCCATACGGCGTTTTTTCCGCGTTGGCGATGGCCTCTGAGAGATTTGAGGGTTGAGCAACTTGGTTCCCTTGCGTCGGAATCGCTCCCACCACCGATTGTCCTCCTGAGGGAACTCCGCTAGCCGACTGGAAGGAGGGATTAACGCCGATATTTCCATTGTTGGGGGGAGCTGTGAAACTCGTGCCTGCGGGCTGCGTCTGATTTTGGGTTCTCCGAGCTGAACCCGCGCTCGAATCCGGGCTCGTGGCTACCGCATTATTTGCGGCGGCCAATGCCTGCATCCCCAGTCCCATTCTCATTTGATCGGCCTGCTGAGGAGTGATGGCTTTGGTGTCTTGCAAATTCTTTATCATCGCATCGGTAAGCCCCGCCGTACTCACTGCCTGAGCTTGCAATAGTTGGTTCGCAGGAGATCGAACATCGGTATTGGGCTGCATTTGGCTACCGAGAGAGCGACCTATTCCCTGGGCGACCGGCGTGGCTTGCGTCTGGGTTTGCTGAGCTGTGATTTTCTGTTGCGGAGTTGCCTGCTGGGAGGCTCCCCCACTGTTCGAATCAGGATTTGCATTCAGACCACTACCTTGATCACCTGGAGCACCGGGCGTACCTGCTATGGTCGGGTCAACGAACGTGAAGTGAGCCGAAATTATAATCAGTAGGGCAAATCGTAAGAGCCTGAAAAATTTCCATGATGGGAGCCAGGCGATTTCCATGAATGAGACCACCCCCGGAGCGCCAGCGACGAGTCTTATTTTCCCCCTTCCAGTTGGTCAAGTTTTTTAGCTTTAATCTTCCGGTAAGTTTCCCCCTTAAGGTTAAATTGGATGGCAGCGTGTTTGAGCCTGTCGATGATGGCGTCAGCGATCACCGGGTCTGCGATGACCTCGATCCAGTGAT
>JBBQIT010000262.1:0-6363 GCA_038325205.1 Bdellovibrionota bacterium | reverse complement strand
AAGATCTTGTCGACGGCTTTCTCTTCGATGCAGCCAAAGATCCCAATCTAAGAAATAACATTTTAAATCCTATTACCAAGTCTCGTTGGGGAATGGAAAGCGGGCTCGGAGCTAGCCAAATGATCGATAAATTCGGCGTCGCTTTGAAAGAAAATATAGCCAAACTTGAAAAGGTTGGCATTGTGCCTGCCGATCAAGCGTCGAAAAAGCGACTTGAAAATCTATTGTCCATGAATCGTTCGACTCTTAGAGCAATCGAAGATGCAAAAAAACAATTAGCCAGTGGGGAGTTCCAAAAATTATCCGATGATGAGAAGCGAAAGCTTATCGGAGATTTAATGAAAAATGGAAAAGCGCTATTCGAGTCTGAAAATGGCACCAAAACCGTGGAGGACCAAACGCTTCCCAACCGAAAAGAAATTCATGCCATCGAACTCCAAGCCTTTCAGGATACTGCCAGCGCTCTCGGGGCGCTTATTGCGTTCGCGGGTGAACCCAAAATTGGGCAAGCCGTCGATAATATTGGATCTCGGTTAATATCAACTTTGAAAGCCTTCGAAAACGCTGCGCAGCCGGGAGTTAGCAGTGTCGCTGCGGTCGCCCTCGCCGGAAGTAACTACGTGATGCTTGCCATTGAATTATTCAAAATTGCGCAGTCCATTGATCAGCCTGACATTCAGCAGATGATTTTCGATCAGCTGATAGCCATCCAGAAGCAGATTTCTGTTCTTAGAAAAGAAATGCATATTCGGTTCGACTATATCGATGAGCGCATGAATGAAATGTTGATCACGATGGTGAAGGAATTCCGAGACCAACGCCGCGCTAGTCGCGAAACTCATGAAAAATTAAATGAACTGATGGGGCTTATTGCGGGAGTCGAACGGCGACAGGAATTGTTCTCAGCTGAGACTCAAAAATTTATCGCTAAGCTCAAGGATGAAGACAGGAAAATTGAGGCCAGAAAGTGTTTCGATCATAACGAACACTATCGATCGGACATGGATAGTAAGGCCTTTCAGGGGTGCCTTGATCTTTTCTTCTATTGCGCTACCAAGACCGAAGCCGTAGAAAAACCTTCTGACGACACTTCCCATCGAGTGGCTGTCCTCAGGCAGGCTTTAGACAGCGGAATCTTTAAATCGTTTCCCAAAGTAGTTTCCGAGGCTGCATCTTTGGGCTTCGGGTCTCACAAAGTGGAAGATGAGACCCTAGATAGTATTGCAGACGAGATAGCGCAGCTTAGATTGTACGGGGTTTGTACCCGTTCCTACGTCAATTTCGCCCTGAAATATCCTAAGTTATATTTACAGTATGTAAAAACCGACTCTGATGACTCAAAAAAAGCCTCGACTATGACGGATAAACTCCGTCAGTTTGGCGAGGCCGCGGCGGAAGAGTCGCGCCGGGTTCGCCTGCACACTGTAGACGGCGCGCCAAATCACGAGGCATTCCAGAATCTATTCTCTAATTATGTAAAGTCGTTGAAGGGGTTTAAACAGGCTTCGCAGAATGAGAGATCCAAACTCGAGAGCGATACATCAGTGAATTTAAGGGGATTTGATTCCGCATTGGATCATGATCAGTCTCCTCCAGTAGCTGCTCTCCACAATGGTGATCGTTTTATTCCTCCTACAGCTATCGAGGAATGCCCGTCCATCAAGGCCCAGAGAAGGGCAGTCGTTGAGGATCTCTTCACCGAACGTCGACTCGACATGCCTCCGGGTATCGAAAAGTTTATTCCTGTCGAATTCATGATGGCCCATCAATTAGGAATGGGAAAGTTGCGAATATGTGTTGCCCAGGCAGTTGAAAGAGTTCCTTACTTCGGGGAGATCACTGCTCCTCCAGTTCCGACGGCGGTTATCGTCGGGGAATTTGAAATGGGAGGGAAAGTTATGGGGCTGGCTTTCAGGAAGCAGTTTACCCCATTCGCTACGAGAGCAGAGGCAGATACGATGTGGCGCAAACACCTGAAAGAGTATCTTGCGCGCAAAGAAGAAAAAGACTTTAAGAAATTTGAAGAAGATTTCTGGAATCGTTACATAGCCCCTGAATTCACCGCTAAAGCACACGGCGACGATACAAAGTCTGAAGTGGAAAAGAAGTTCGATGAGGCAACACGAGATAAGGCGGGAACATTCGCGCTCTACGCAAAGGATGAGGAAGGCTATAAAGGTCACGCCCCGTACTTTCAAATGAGAATCGATATGATCAAGGCAGCTGAGACCATTCAAACAGAAACAATCCTCAATCCCCGGTTTTCTCTAATAAATCTTTCGGCTCATCTCAACGAGAGAATGCGAGAAGGCCGGAGAATGGTCTCGCAGAATCTCCACGACTCAATTATTGGCTCCAAACTCAAAGAGCCGGCGGCAGTAGTGGATCTGCGGCGCAGCCAACTGGAATCGGTATTGCGTCTTGGATGGCCGGACCATACGGCGCAGGATCCGATTTTTCGCAGTCTATTTGAAGGACGCTTGGCGCTTCCCTCATCCAAAGGACTTCGGGAGCTGTATAAGAAGTCCGAAATTCTCGCGGCCAATCCTTCTTTGTCTGTGAATTGGCACCGGGCGATCATGGCGGCTCAAGAAGAGACTCAGAATGAACCGAGCTCCACTAATTTCATGAAAGAGGATGTCCAGTCTCCGCATCCTAATTCTCACGAGCTAGGAAAATTGAGTAGTCCCCTGTTCGACCCGATTGCTAACACCCCTTTTGCCACTTCGATTCGCCGCCATCCAGAGGTTGTGGAAACGCTTCCAATGTCGCCAGAGGAACGTCTGGAAGTCCTCGAAAAGCGGCTGGGGCAGGTCAATGAGCTCCTACCGAAGCTAAGAGACGAACTTACTTCCGGAAAACCCCTTTATACTCAACTTGCCACCGATCAACAGAAGGCCCGGCTGCGAATTGTTATCGCACGCCTTGAGGAGGAAGGGGACCGCATAGCCCAAAGACTCTGGATCGAAGCGCTTAAACCCTTGGTGAAACCAATTCTGCAAAGCTCGGAATTTTTGGCGTTGACGGAAATTACCGCTCAAGACGCTGAAGCGGTAGCTAAAGCTATTGAAAAAGAAGACGACACTCTTACGGAGAGCGACCACTTAATCATTAAAGTCGCGCTGCTCTATCATGTAATATTTAAGGATCTTTTAGGGACCCATTTGAAAGATAGCACGCCCCAACAAATTCAAAGGACGATCGGTCTGATTGATTCCTTTAAGGAACTTACCCGTAAACAGGCCTTCGTAGAGGACGACCCGAATTTCAAAGCGCCCACCAAAAAACGGGAAACCCGCGCTGGGCATTTCGATCTGCCAAAGCAGTAATTCGGGTTTCGGACCCTATAGAGGCTTATTGGCTGCCGCGATGGCGTTTAAAAGGCCCGGAAATCTGGCTTCTATTTCGTCACGGCGAAGGGAAGTGATATGGGTCGTTCCTTCTCCGCGCTTTTGAATCAGTCCTGCTTCACGCAATACTTTAAAGTGGTGAGACATCGTGGATTTCGAAACGGTCATTCGAAATCCTCCACAGGGCTGTTCGCCTTTCTCTAAGAGGATCTTCACAATCTTAAGCCTAGCCGGATCGCTAAGGGCGTTTAAGATGTGGGACAAAGGCATCTTAGAAAGACTAGGATAAAAGCATTGACGCATTATAGCTCCTCACCGCTAGAATACCCTTTTTCGGGGGCCGGTCACAAGTCCTTTGTTATTCGATAGTAATCGAACTATCAAATTATGTCCTTGACCCGGTCCCTGGGAGTACCTACCATAAGGATAGTTCGATGAATAGCGAACTATAGAAATAAGGAGCAAATATGTCTGACAACAGTAAAGTAGTAGCAGTAACCGACAACGAATTCAGCGCGAAGATAAATAAAGGCGTTACCTTAGTGGATTTCTGGGCGACGTGGTGCGGGCCTTGTAAAGCATTAGCCCCTGTTATCGATTCGCTCGCGACCGAGTACGACGGTAAAATTTCCGTCCTGAAAATGGATGTGGATAACAATCCTACGACCCCTTCGAAATTTCAGGTCAAGGGGATCCCGACCGTCATCGTTTTCAAAGATGGCAAAGAAGTTGACCGTATCGTTGGGGCACAACAAAAGCCTTCATTCGTCGCGGCCATCAATCGACATTTAGTGTAAAAAGGAAGGCGTTATGCCGCATCTGTTTGATGAGTATAAGGTGAAAAGCATTACTTTGAGAAACCGCATCGCGGTCTCGCCCATGTGCCAGTACAGTTCGGTCGATGGATTCGCTAACGACTGGCATTTAGTTCACTTGGGAGCGCGCGCCTCTGGCGGCGCAGGACTAGTGATCATGGAAGCGACTGCGGTGGAAGCTCGGGGGCGCATTTCACCTGGGGATAATGGCATCTGGTCGGACGAACATATCCCCATGCTCAAACGGATAACCAGTTTCATCGAAAGTCAGGGCGCCGCTCCGGGCATTCAGATTGCCCATGCCGGCCGAAAAGCCAGCCAGGCTGTCCCTTGGGCGGGGTCGGGAGATGTTCCTAATGATAAAGGAGGCTGGGACGTAGTTGGCCCCAGTGCCATTAGTTTTGGCCCCGGTTATCGAACGCCTAAGGAACTTTCTAAGACAGAAATCGCGGAAATCGTCCAGGCGTTTGCCGATGGCGCGCGGCGCGCGCACCAAGCGGGCTTTAAATGGTTGGAGCTGCATTCCGCCCACGGGTATTTATTACATTCATTTTTGTCACCAATATCCAATCGGCGCCAGGACGAGTACGGCGGGTCATTCGAGAACCGAACTCGTCTTGTCCAAGAGGTCGTTAAGGCCACCCGAAAGGTGTGGCCCGAGGCGCTACCGTTCACCATACGCATCTCTTCCTCCGATTGGACCGACGAAGGTTGGACGATTGCGGACAGCGTAAAGTTGGCGGGTATTTTGCAAAGCTTAGGAATAGACCTGATCGACTGCAGTTCAGGTGGAATAGCTCCCGACATCCAAATACCAGTCGGAGCAGGATATCAGGTCCCCTTCGCAGAAGCGATCAGACGCGAAGCGAAGGTTCCAGTAGCAGCAGTAGGGATGATAACCGAGCCGATGCAAGCGGACGACTTGGTCCGCAACGGGAGAGCGGACATTGTAATGTTAGCGCGCGAGTTGCTCAGAGATCCTAACTGGCCACTTCACGCAGCGATTACATTACATCAAGCAAAACGCGCTCCGGTGCCGGCGCAATACTTAAGAGCTTTTTAGAAAGGTTTTTGATGTTCGATGATTGTCGAAATATCAAAATAATCAGGAGTCTTAGGGGAGTACAGTTGACTCCCTGAAAATCATCCCCACATTGGGAAATAGGAGTGTGATCTATGGAACCTACTTTCACCATCCAAACCGTTCCCATCTTGCCGATCCGAAACACGGTAGTGTTTCCTGGAGTGGCGCTTCCTTTAAGAGTGGGGCGTCCCAAAAGCATCCCGGCCATCCAAAAAGCGTCGGCCGAAAAGGGATGGATCTTAACCGTTACTCAAAAAGAAGAGACTGACGACAGCGATCCGAAAACTTCGGATCTGCATCGCGTCGGAACGCTCTGCAAAATTGAAAAGATGCGGGGCTCTGAAAAGAACGGGTACCAAGTTTTGGTTAGGGGCATGTATCGTTTTCGCATTGCTGACATCAAAGATGTGGGCAACCATTTCGAAGCCACGGGAGAGATCTGGAATGAACTTCCTGATTCGGATCCCAAAGTTCAAAAAGCCTTGCTAGAAAGCTTAAAGAAGATGGCCAAAGAGATTTTAGGCCTTCTGCCCGCTGACACCAATCAGCTGATGGAATTGGTCGAAGGTATCGATGACCTTTCTTACCTTGCGTATGTAGCTGCGGCCAATCTGGAAATTCCGCTTGGCCAAAAGCAAGAGCTCCTAGAATCGGAGAACGCTCGAAGCCGAGTGCTGTCCCTCTTAGGTTTCATGCAAACGCAAAAAGAGTCGCTGATTGTGCAGGGTGAAATTCGCGACAAACTTTCCCACAAAATGGGAAAGGTGCAACGTGAAGCGATTTTGCGTCACCAACTTAACGCGATTCGTGAAGAGCTTGGCGAAGAAGATGAGTCCAAATCGGGCGACGAACTTCGAAAGAAGGTCGACGACGCCAAAATGCCGGATGAAGTCCGAAAAGTGGCTTTAGAAGAGCTAAAGCGGCTTGAAACCATCGGCAATGGCTCTCCCGAGAGTCATGTGATTCGAAATTATCTAGATCTTTTGTGTGCCATGCCTTGGAATAAATCCGCGGCGGACACTATCGATCTAGAGAGCGCTAAAAAGATATTGGACGAAGACCATTACGGTCTTCCCAAGGTAAAAAAGCGCATTCTTCAGACCTTAGCGGTGAT
>JBBQIT010000261.1:0-6381 GCA_038325205.1 Bdellovibrionota bacterium | reverse complement strand
AAGGTTGGTGCCCGGAGCCATATCTAATGAAACGCTAAATTCTCCCTGATCCTGAGGAGGGAAAAAAGTCTTGGGCACTTTGATGAGCGAAGCGGTACAGAGAAAAAATACAACTAACGAGACTCCCAATACGGTAAGCGGATGATCTACGGTGAAGCCTAGCAACGATCCATAACTACGCTCTAGCCAGCGCTGGAAAGCGTCGAAGCCAGAAACCAGTTTTCCTACGGTCATAGACCAGGGATTACGAGATTTCTTTTTCTCATGAGCGGCGCCCGCAAAATAGGCCGACAACATCGGAGCCAAGGTCAAAGCGTCGAACAGACTAATAAGCATGGCAAACACGATGGTGAGACCGAACTGCTTAAAGAACTGGCCGGTCATTCCCTTCATGAAAGCGACAGGGCCAAATACCGCAACGACGACTAGAGTGGTCGCAATGACCGCAAGCCGCACTTCTGCCGTTCCCTCGATGGCCGCTTGAATGGGCGGCTTTCCCATTTCAATATGGCGGAAAATATTTTCTCGAACCACGATAGCGTCATCAATAAGTAGACCGACAGATAAACTAAGTGCCAAAAGGGTTACGATATTGATGGAGAATCCCGCAATCGACATGAGAACAAAAGCGCCCAAAAGTGAGTTAGGAAGCGCAAGACCCGTAATGATGGTAGAACGGCCATTCGCTAAGAAGAAATAGACCACGATAATGGTCAGCACAATTCCCATCAGAATCGACTCTTTAACGTCGTCCACATTGGCTCGAATCCAGGCGCTTCCATCGCGCACCACCGAAAGCTCAGGATTGCCGCCCTGACCTTTGAACTCGCCACTGATCCTTATAACCTGCTTTTTAATCGCGTCGGCCACGGCGACCGTGTTCGAACCCGATTGCCGGTAAATGTTTAAAAGGAGGGAGTGTGCGCCATTGACGTAGGCCTGGGAGGTCTCATCGATGAGTTCATCCGAAACTTCACCTAAATCAGAAATCTTGGTGGGAACATCGTTCCCAAATAACGTGACGATCGTTTCGCGGATATCTTTTAACGAACTGAACTCGCCCAAACTTCTAAAAGCGATCTCATTCGCGCCTTCATTCACTCGACCGCTGGGAATATTTTCTCCCGCACGCTTCAAAGCGTTTGAGACGGAGGTGATAGAAGCGTCGCGGCTTCGTAATTTATTTCTGTCTAAAGTGACATGGACTTCACGTTTTCGCCCTCCTTTGATCTCAACCAATCCTACTTGAGGAACTTGTTCCAATTTTGGGCGTAGTAAGTCGTCGGCTAAGTCGAAAAGCTGGGCGGGAGTTAAAGCAGCTTTGAGCGCTAAAGTGACGATAGGCTGATCGGCCGGATCGATACGGCGGATGACAGGCTCTTTTACATCTTGAGGAAGCTTGGGGCGAACCGATCCCACGCGATCTCGAATCTGCTGCTCCGCGAACTTAATATCGGTTTCCAAAGTGAACTGGGCGAACACTTGGCTTACGCCTTCGAAATTGTAAGAGGAGAGTCGCTTAATTCCGGAAATCGAGATGAGCTCATCTTCAATGGGCTTCGAAACCAAAGTTTCGATTTCCGTGGGCCCTGCTCCTGGATACGTTGTCGTCACCGTAACAAACGGAAACGTAACATCGGGGAAAAGGTCTACGGGGAGTTTCTTCATTGAGAGAACTCCCAGCACTAGCATGACTAGCACGAGACACGTCACGAAGATGGGGCGCTTGATGGATAAATCGGCGAGACTCATAGGTCTGCTCCAAATGTTTTCATCTGTGTAAGGGTAGAAAGAATATCTGACTGGGCTCTTAGTTCATTCAACTGGGCTTGAGAGAAATCTTGTTCAAAGAGCAATACCTGAAAAGTAGTAGTGCGGCCTTGCTTCAGTCTTTCTCGCTCGTGATCCAGCTTAATCGTTTGAGACTCAGTAATCTGTTGGGAGAGCTCCAATCGCTTTCTCGTCTCTACGAGTCTTTGCGAAAGATCTTTCCATTCTTGTTCTTGATTCAATAGTCTTTGTTGATAAGTCAGCTCGGCTGCCTTTTGTTCGCGGGCGTAGCCACTTTTTACGTCGGAAACGGTGCCTCTATCCAACGGCATTGAGAAGTTAAGGCCGACAGCGTACGTCGGACGATTTTGATTGAAGGGATCACCGATGGTGGAACCGAAAGTGGTGTCTCTTCCATTTAACGTATAAGCAGCTTTAAGGTTTAGACTGGGCTCATTTCTTTCGATCGCCGCATTGGCGTTTGCGGAAACGGCTTTGGACTGCTGTTCTGCTGCTTTCACGTCCTCACGCTTGTCTGCTCGCGTGGGTGGCTGGGCTTTCAGAAGCTTATCTCCATCGATTTCATCGAGCGTTTCGGCTGAAGTGTCGGAGTCGACATTTCTTAGCTTGTTGAAGTTGCGAGTCGCAGCACGTTCATCATCGAGCGAAGCTTGCAGCTCGAGTTGTCGTACATTCAAATTGGCTTTGGCTTGAAACGCATCCGATTCGTCGGCTAGATGTTTTTGGGCTCGATTCGTCGACCATTTATAGAGCTGTTCCGCTTGGCCGAGAGTGGTTTTTTGGACTTGAACTTTTTCACGAGCTAAAGCCAACGCCCAGTAGGATTGTTCAGCTCCTACGATAGCTTGTCTCACTTGATATCGGGTTTGAAGGCTGGTCGCCATCGCTTGGGCTTCTAAAGCTTCTGCATTCGCTCGGGTCCCGCGACCAAAGCCATTACTCCAAATGGATTGGGTCAGTTCAAGGGTTGGGTGCGCATCGTAATAGGAAGTAGGCGAAGCTCCGATTCCCGGAATGGGGGGGAACACGGCGTTTATGTAGTTTGTTGAAGTTAGGTTGTAATACAACTTGGCTTCAAGACCGAAACTCGTCGTTTTCTTAATTCCTAGATCGTAGTTTTGGGTAACCAACTTATCGTAGGCAAAGATCGCAACCACAGGAAGTCGGGCATCGCTGGAAACCGCCGCATCGGCGAATACACTCCAAGAAGTGACAAGCGATCCTTCTTTGGCTCGCTGCGCCGCGCCATCCGAAGCTTCCAGAGCTCCCTTCACTTCTTTATTTTCGTTTTTAACCTGGCCTAGGTAAGACGATAACGACAGCGTGTCCGCTTTTAGATCCGCCGCACTGATAAGTGAAACCAGTACTAGCCCCATAGCCGATAGTTTGAGAGTTCCCATGCGTACTCCTATCTAACCCTCACTCTAAGTAAGTGTGAAGGTACTAAATATTAGTTACGGTAGAGTGGAGTGTCAAGGTGACCGAAACTTCTTTGAGTCTTTAAATACGCTATATATATATATACAGTGATACAAATAGTTACAATTTTTTGGGCACAGCGGCGCTTGACCAGATTCCTAAGGGGCGCCTATACTAAGTAAGTACCCATTGATTACTTGTCGCACTGCGATTTCTTGAAGAAAGGTTAGTTTCATGCTCTCGAAAGAAGAATCCGGTCTCCTGACGTCGGACCGTGTCTCGGCCACTTCGACGAAAAGGCGTAAGCGAGATAAAGAAGCTAGCAAAAAGGCGCTAGTCGAAGCGGCTATCAAAGTATTTTCTGAAATGGGTTACGACGCGGCAACGACTCGAGAGATCGCTAAGCGCGCCAAGATTTCTGAAGCGCTGATTCAAAGATATTTCGACGGAAAATCAGGACTTCTCCTTGAAGTGATTCGGGTCTGGATGATCGAGAATGAAAAAAATCGTATTTCGTCGATGCCGTTAGCCGACAACCTGCGAGCGGAGTTAGAACAACTCGTGCGCTTTTCTGATCGTCACAATACGGAGCAGCGCGACGTGATTCGGGTCTCTATTTCTCGCGCTATAGTCGACAGAAATCTGGCTTCTCAGATTGGAAAAGTGGTTTTAGAGAAAGATGTCCCTGCCGTTGAAGCCCGTTTGATGCACTTTAAGAAATTGGGTCAAATCAAAGAATCGGTAAATCTCAAAGAGATTGCCCACGCCATTCTGTCTTCGACCTTTGTCTTAGGGTTTATCGGCGCTGATGTTTTTGGTTTTGATAAAGAGCACATGAATTCGGTTGCCGCTACGGTTGCCGAGCTTATTGCGAAAGGTCTGACCGAAGATGCTAAAATGGGGAAATGAACTATTTCCTTTTGTTCCTGAGCCTAACAGCCTTCGCCAGTTCACATTCGAAGCCAAAGGAGCAGGTAACTCCCCCGGCAAATCCATTCGCTGCTATTCCGGCGACGAGTGACCGCGAAACAAGGCTAAAACTTTTTCAGAAAATATACGGGGTTCCTCCGACTGGCACCGATTGTGTCCGCGGCAAACCCGAGCGTTGGGTCGACGCGAGCCATCCTCAAGTCAGCGGGGCTATCTACCACCCTATCGCTCCGCTTGCAGGGGTTGAGATCGTAACTCTAAAATCGGGAGACGAATTTGAGATCTTAAATTACGGCTGCGAAACTCTATCAGTCGGAATTCGTCACACCGGATCGTACGACAAAGCTTCTTTAAAAGACGTGAAGCACTGGTTTCACGAAGCTGCAGCACAGGTTGCCACTATCCAAGGGATGCTAGACAAAGAAAAGGGAAGCCCTTTTGAATTGGGGTTGGAAGCCAAAGCACTCGAAGCGGCTCCTAAGAATAAGAAGGAAGCGATCGTTTTTGGGAAAGAGTTTCCAGTCGATGGAGATGGCTCGGATTTTCAGCAGGCCCGAGTCGCGGTAGTTAGTGTTGAGAAGATTGCCGACAAAAAAACGGTAATGGTGATTGTGCTTAATCGGGGACCGCTTTAAGTAACCATCACTTTTCGTCTCGTTCGATGGCCCCATCCCATTCGGGAGGCGGGGGTTCTTTTAGATACTCGTCGCAGAGATCTATATAAACTTGGGAAGCCAAATCGATTTTCATTACTTTCAATGCTTCGCCAAATTCTTTTTTTGCCGCACCAAATGCACGCGCTTGGAAATGGGCCAAACCTTTTTCGAAATGACCAATGGCTGCCGCGGGTAAACAAACTTCCAATAGTTGCACGACGTCGACGGCATGTCCCCGTCCTTTTACCTGAACCCTTCCTAAGCGACGATAGAGAGGCAATATTTCTCCGCTTTCGGTAATGGCGTTGAGGGTGTCTTGAGTGGAAAGCATAGCAACCCCAAAAAACTTGGTAAGACCTTCTAGCCGTGATGCTAGGTTTACGTTGTCGCCAATTACCGTGTAGCCAAAACTTCTCTCAGAACCCATGTTTCCTACCGACATCGTTCCGGTATGAAGTCCCACGCCCACCTGGATACGAACTTTATATTTGGCCTCTAAATGAGGGCCTTCCCTAAGAATCGCTCGCTGGAACTCGATGGCGGCATTCGCGGCGTTGGCGGCATGTTTCTTATCCGGCAAAGGAGCTCCCCAAAAAGCCATCAAAGCGTCTCCGATGTATTTGTCGAGAGTTCCGCCCGTAGCGAAGACGACTTCGGTTAGCAGATTGTGAAATTCGAGGAGGAACTCTCCCAGAACTTTCGCATCCATGTTTTCCGAGAAAGTAGTAAATCCGCGAATGTCACAGAAGAGAACGCTAAGAAATGCTTTGCGACCACCCAAAGTGAGATTTTGAGGGTTATTGATGATCTCGTCTACGATCGCGGGAGAAACGTATTTGGCAAAAGCTCCCCGTAAAAAGCGTTTTCCTTTTTCCTCTTGGACGTAACGAATAATAAGAGCTGCAATTCCTAATTCTAAAGTCTGCAGATATAAAAATCCGGTCGGCCAGTTTTGGTGATAATGGGTAAAAAGAATGGAATCTATCGTGGCGATCACCATGATGAACACGAGCCAGAGGGATCCCGAATACAAAGCTCGCGTGTGATGGATGGCATAGCTAAGAACGAGCCCACTGATGATGATAAGGAAAAGAAGAATAGGAAAAGCAGCTTTCGGGGGATTAAGAGTATCGAACGAGAGCAAGTTATCGAGCACGTTAGCGTGGACTTCGACTCCTGGCATTCCGCTGTCATAAGGAGTTGCCGCAATATCCGAAACTGCGAGAGCAGATATCCCAACGAGAACATCCGCTCCTTTCAAAATGTCTAGACTGGCGATGCCGCGCTCTTCACCCGAATGTTCAAAAAGATCCAAAGCCGGTACATAAGGGAAGGTTCTTTCTTTTCCTCGAAAATTGATCTCTAACATGGCCTGAGAATTCACAGGCAGTTTGGTTCCACTTTTGGTGAATTCAAGGTTCCTTAAGGTAGAATCGCGGTTGATGGAGATCAGAATTCTTTCATTTTTGCTCAGGCGAGCCATTTCGAGAGGGAGCGATGGGCGGGGCTCTCCATTGATCATCATCAAGACCATGTTGCGACGTACGACTCCATCAAAATCGCGGACGTCGTTTACAAAGCCACT
>JBBQIT010000260.1:0-6397 GCA_038325205.1 Bdellovibrionota bacterium | reverse complement strand
GCAATGTTGTTGCCTCCCGACCCTTGAGTCGCCGAACACCCCACATGATCCGAAAAATAGAATTGATAGGCATACGTGCCATCGGAATTTAACGTCAGTAAACGAACTGCTCCATTTCCATCCAGGGCAGTCCCAGTTCCCGATAAGACATCACAGTAAGTACCGCTTCCCGCTAGTTCCGCCATGCTCTGGCTTCCATCCGATGTCGTTCCCCCCGAAGCCGCGGCGGTCGCAGTGGTTTTCTTCTTAGCACATCCAGCAAGAGCAATTACGGAACAAGCAAGCACGAGCAGCAATCGAGTTTTCATGGTGATGTTTTCCTAAAAGGTTGCCGAGGAAAAGGCTGAGCTAGATCATAGACGGAAAAGGGGGAAATTCCTCGAACTTTTTTCGTGATCCATTGGAGCGACGCACTAAAAAGCAAGAGTGATTGCCCATTCCGAAACATCTCTCTTATAATCTCCGCCAAAGTGAGCAAACCAAGGAGCCGTCATGAATGTTAGTCCCTATCTCAGCTTTAACGGGGAATGTGAAACCGCGTTTAACTTTTATGAAAAAACTCTCGGTGCAAAGATCGAAACAATGATGACCTGGGGCGACTCCCCCATGGCCAAAGACATTTCGCCAGACTGGGGCAAAAAGATTATTCATGCGACCCTAATGGTGGGGTCTACTTTGCTTTCCGGCGGAGATGCTCCTCCGAGCCGATTTCAAAAGCCTCAGGGATTTTCGGTCATGCTCAATATCGATTCTGTGGAAGAAACGGAAAGAGTCTTTAAAGCGCTTTCTGAAAACGCGCAGATCCAATTGATGCCACTCGCGTCGACCTTTTGGGCCGAAAGGTTCGGCATGGTCGTCGATCGATTTGGCGTCCCCTGGTCGATTAATTGCTCCAAAAAATAGGAAATCACGCTGCGGCGCGTCGCTTCGTGTTTAACCCCTTATTAAAAAAGAACTTTTCAGGGGTTTACAAAATTTTCTATAAATTCTAAAACAAGGGCAATGAACAGCAGAGACATTCTTAAGTTGATGGTGGGGTTTAAACACTTTCGCGAGAAATACTACGCGGGTGAGGAATCCGTTTATTCAAAACTTTCCGAGGGGCAAAATCCAAAAACTCTAATTATTGCTTGTAGCGATTCGAGAGTAGATCCCGCGTTGCTCTCTTCGGCCTCTCCCGGCGAGCTCTTTATCGTCCGCAACATTGCCAATCTTGTTCCGCCCTTCGAATCAACGGATTCAGGCCACCATGGTGTGAGTGCCGCAATCGAGTTCGGAGTGGTTAACCTAAAAGTGGAAAATTTGGTGGTCCTAGGACACCGCCAATGCGGTGGCATTCGAGCCCTTATGTCCGGTGAACATAAGAAGGAAAAAAGCTTCGTCGGGAAGTGGATGAAGATCATGCACCAGGCTCGCGAAAGCGTGATGCAAAAGTTTGCTAAAGAAGATTTTGAAACGCAGTGCCGAGAGTGCGAGATGGAAGCGATTGCCGTATCGATCACCAATCTCAAAAGCTTCCCTTTCGTAAAAGAAGCTCTCGATAATCACACGCTTCACATCTATGGAATCTACTTTGATCTAGAGCAAGGAAACCTTCTTGAATTTGATGAAGCCACACACACTTTCCAGGCCTTGCCGATTGGAAAACCGGCGAAAGCGTCTGACGATTCGCACGCCATCAATTTCGCTGAAGGCCATTTGAACAATTAGCTGCAGAGCTTCTACTTCTTCTTTAAAAGATCCGCTAATCCCGCAAACGCCGGGTTGGAAAGTTTGGGGGCTCCCTCGTTATCATCCACAAATTCGCCTGTGACCCAATCCGCAACCTTGTAACGGGCGTGCTCGTTCTCATGGCAATACAAACACAGTAGCTCCCAGTTACTACCATCGGCAGGATTGTCATCATGGTTGTGATTTTTGTGATGCACGGTAAGTTCCTTCAAATGCTTCCCCGCAAACTCACGCCCACACTTGCCACAGATATGGGGATACATTTTCAAAGCTCGTTCGCGGTAAGTTTTCTCTAGAGCGCGCCGTTCCGCACGAACCGAAGCAACCAGAGCATTCGCTTTATCTTTGCCACCCGGCACACTCGGAGGTTTTGAGGTCATAATCGTCTCCCGTTCCTAAGGCTCAGCAAAAAACACAATTGAGCCTTTGGCAATGGCTCTTTCGAAACCGTACGGCAAAGATGTTGGTTGGTCACAATCTCTGGTAGAATTTACCGAAGAGCCCGCCAAAGCAAAGAAGGGTATCCCATAGAGAACCCTGTTTAAAAAAATACTTCTAGGAGTCGCAAGTCTCATCGTCTTGTGAGGCGCGAGAGGAATAATATGAACACTAAACCAGCGGTCGCCGAGCGTGATCTAGTCATCAAACGAGTTTTCGATGCCCCCAGAGCTTTGGTCTTCCAAGCGTGGACCGATCCCAAGCTTTTAATGAGTTGGTGGGCGCCTAACGGATGTCTGACTCCTTATTGCAATGTTGATTTGCGACAGGGCGGTGCTTTCCACTATTGCATGCAACTTCCCGACGGCGTCAAAATTTGGGGTAAAGGAACTTATCGAGACATCATCAAGTCCTCGCTACTCGTCTACGAAGATGCGTTCGCCGACGACAAAGGAAATGTGGTTTCTCCTACCCACTATGGCATGAGCAAAGAGTATCCCATGGCTACGATCGTCACTGTGACGTTCACAGAATTGGGTTCAAAAACCGCGGTGACGTTGACCAACGAATTGCCCGCCGAATTCCCCGAGCGTAAAGGCGCGATGCAAGGTTGGATGGAGATGCTTGAACGTTTGGCCGAAGCGCTGGCCAGAAACTAGCCTCAGTCCACCTCGAAGTGAACACTCAGCTCAGTCAAAATTGACGCATCAAGACATCGATGCTAACCCGAATGGAACTCATATCTGGAGGTTCTTGTGGGTGCGTTTCGAAAGTTCTTTGTTACAGCCTTTGCTACGTTTTTAATTCCTGGCTATCTCTTAGCGGCAAGCCAGTACCGACAAATCGTATCGAAGAATTTCGATATCGATGACAACATCCTAATCACTCCAGCCAAAGTTATCCCGTGGGACCTAGAAACCCAACGCCTCTTCCCTGTATCTACGGCAGCGTGGGCCCTAATGAAAGTTCAAGCAGCGGCCCAGGGCTTCGAGCTTAGGGATGGTTATCTCGCCGACTTTGTCGATGATAGCGCCGCAGGAAACAAAACCTTCTCCAATCAAATTCTAAAAGCGCTTACCCAACCCAAATGGAAAGGGCCACGATGGGATGACTTCGTGAAAGCGCTTAGCGAACCTGAGACCCGACGTTGGGTCACCCTTATCAGCGCTCGCGGACATGAAAGAGAGTCAATTCTCGAAGGCCTTCGGGTAATCCAGCAAACCAAAGACAAAACGGGCAAATCATTGTTAGGTACCCTGCCTGACGTAGAAAATATTTTTCCTGTGTTCTCGAGTCATTTACAAGAAGAGTATAAAGCAGCCACGCCGGCCGAAAGTAAGGCGAAGGTAATGGAACACTTTCTGACGAAGATCTCAGAGGTAGAGGTTCCAAAGGACGCTACTCTGGTTGATAGCCGAGAGGGCGACGGCACAAAGCAACAGCTACACCTTTGGGAATTTTCAGACGACGACTACAACAATATCTACACCGCTTTTAACCAGCTTAGCCCGAAGGTCAAGGCCGGCAAGTGGAGCAACGTTAAGATTAAGTTCGTCTTCACAGGCCTTAATAATCCCGCTCGCGAGCCCCATAGCTTTGTGATTAAGCCAGACGGCTCAGCTCGACCGGCATTGGAAAGTGAGCTCGACTAGCCACTTTTCCTTCACCATTGTTGGATTTCTGGGCTCTTTTGTGATTTAAAGTCCCTTTGAAAGGGAGATTTATGAGCAAAATTACGGCGAGTCATATTCTAGTAGGCACGGAACACGAGGCCCAAGATTTGGTGAAAAAGCTAGCCGAAGGGAAAACCTTTGAAAGTTTGGCGAAAGAATTTTCAAAATGCCCCTCCGGCAAAGATGGTGGCACCTTAGGAACTTTTGGCAAAGGCGAGATGGTACCGGCATTCGAAACAGCAGCCTTCGCCCTCAACGATGGGGAAGTCTCTCCGCCAGTGCGCACTCAGTTCGGTTACCACCTTATTAAACGCAGCTAGTACGAAGTCCGTTCCCAAGTTAAACTTGGGGAATGTCTGAAAAACTAGAGTCATTAAAAGCCTCGTATCACAAACACGAGCGCTGGGTTCCGATCATTTTCTTTGGGCTGGGCTTTCTATTCGACGCAGCGATCCTGCGACGAATAGACGAGCCCAAAGTGATCGTCCAACAGGCGATCTATCTCGTTATCGCAGCTATACTCATCGGAGTTGAACTTGTAGAAATTACCCGCGAAGTTTCTGCCCCTTTTTTGTTGAGAAAAATCTGGAGATACCGAGAAGCTTTACTGCACTTTCTACTAGGCACCCTACTTAATAGTTACACTATCTTTTACTTTAAAAGCGCGTCTGCCATCACCTCTTTCATTTTCATCGGACTGCTCATCACGGTTCTCATCCTCAATGAATTTAAGAGATTTGGAAAGCAACAGACGAAGGTTCACGTAGCTTTTTTAAGTCTTTGTCTCATCTCTTATCTGGTGTCCCTATGCCCTATTCTCATGGGATTTATCGGCCTCGTTCCTTTCCTGATTGCAAATCTGAGCGCTCTTACTATCTTTGGCGCCTATCATTTTTTGCTAAAACGAAAGCTGAGCACCCAACCACTGCAACCACTGCAACCACTGCAAACAGAACAAAAAGAGCTTTTGCGCACTCACGTGCTCTTTCCCTTTGTGGCGATCCAAGTGGTCTTTGCGATTTTGTACTTTACCCACGCCATCCCGCCCGTTCCCCTTTCGGTGAGCTACATGGGCATCTATCACGACGTTAAGAAAACCGAGGGCGAATACCAACTCTCCTACACCAGATCTAAGTGGAAGTTTTGGCAGCACGGCGACCAAAGCTTCTCGGCCCGCCCCGGAGATGCCATCTATTGTTTCGCAAGGATATTTTCTCCCGCTAGATTCAAAGACAAACTCCAGGTGCGCTGGCTTTATAAAGATGCCAAGCTCGGATGGAAATCTTCAGATGCTATACCGGTCGATATTGTAGGTGGTCGTGAAGAGGGGTACCGAGGCGTCACCAAGAAACAAAATTATGACGCTGGAAAGTGGCGAGTCGTTGTAGAGACTTTGGATGGCAGAGAAATTGGACAAATCGATTTTAGAGTCGAAAAAGACGATTCGACCGAACCGCTTCAAGTCACTACTGAAGTTCAGTAGCCGTTTGCGGAGGCGGAGGATAGATCGTGGTATTTTGATAGCAAATGACCACGGCCTCTAAAGCTCCATCTGGGGCAGGTTTCGTCATTGGAGTAGGACCGATGGCTTGCCCATCTAGCCGCTTGATTCTGGCCAGAGCTGAGAAAATCTCTTCATGGCAGCTGGGACAGATAATCTGTACCGACAAAGATTTCTGATCGGTCAGATCTACATGAATATCTCGATAGAAAAATTGTTGATCGCCCACGGTAACTATCTCTTTTTGGAGAGAATCAATCTCTACTAGCCCAAAGGAGTCGTGGCATTTCACATTGTAAGGAATATTGAGCGCCCAGCCAGAGTTCAGGACCCAAATAGCGGCAAGACCGAGATAACGTAGGTTCTTCATCTTAAAAATTATCACGGGTTCTGCCCAGGGAAGCAATTTCACCGTGTCATTGTTTTTGAATGGCGAGATTTAATTTCCGCCAGCGAGCTTTCGGGCAGTGGTGCTGTGTTCGGAGGCCAGTTCTCGGTTGCCCTTCTTGGAGTAGCACTCCGCGAGCTTCCCGTGCACTTCAACTAAAAGATGTTTTTCGGAGGGGTCAGAAAGTTTTGCCACCTGATTAAGCGGTTCCACCGCGATATCGCAATAGCCTTTGTCAAAAAGGATACGACCCAACAGCAGATACGAGGGAACCCCTTCAACACCAAGCTCAGGAAGCGAGTGATAGGCCTTCGTTAGCTCTTCGGGGCGACCATTCGACGCCATCAATAAAATACGGTTAATCTGAGGCGCCGGTTCCTTAGGCCGAAGCTCAATCATGCGCTCATACATTGCAGCTGCTTGATCGATCTTACCTTCTTGCTCAAGGAGCACGGCCAAATTATTCAGAGTTCCAAAGTCTCCCGGTTCTATCTGAAGCATATTCCTATACTCTTGCTCAGCTCCTGCTTTATCGCCCTTCTTAGCCAGCGCATAAGCCAGTCGCATTCGTACCTCTTGTCGCTCAGGGGATAGATTCAGCAGCTTCTTCCCGGCATCAATCGCCTCGCCCAGTTTGTCGTCATGTAGCGAAAGGTTCATGATGTT
>JBBQIT010000259.1:0-6420 GCA_038325205.1 Bdellovibrionota bacterium | reverse complement strand
CACACCGTTAATATCCAAAATCGCTTGCTGGGTTTCTCCCAATGTCGAAATCACTTTTTCAGCGAGATCAATTACCGTTCCTGCAAACCCAGGATCTTTGCAGGCATCGCTAATGTTCTGACCAATCGCATACTGATTTCGCATGCTAATCAAATCTTCGAGCGCATGGCCCACGAAGCCGACCTTCTTCTCTTTATCGATAAGAAGAATGGCGTCCTCCATTCCCTGGTCAAATTCTTGAACCGAGCGGATATAATCGGCCGATTCGGCATCGGCATCAGTTGCTACAACCGGCTGCATAATGCCGCCACCTTGTTTGATGCGGCTAAGACTAAAATTGATGACCGTTGCCAAACTCTCTAGTTCGTCGCACCGAGCTTCCGCAGTCACTGTGACATCCTCACCTTTCAAGGCAGCGTCGAGCTGGTCGTGCATGGAAAGAATGGGATAGGTAAACATTTTAAATATAAGAAAGTAGGCCGCCAAAGAACAAAGAACCGCAAAGAGGCCCGCTTCCACCATGGGTTCGTAGGTCGAATAGATCTTGGCGGGAACCTCAAAGTCAGCAATGACCACCGCTTGAAGTACGCGCTCATTTTGTTCGCTCGAATAAGCATAGATGGGCTCCGCGACTACGTATGGCCCTGTATCTCTTTCAATCGAAGGCGCATCTTCGGTGCCTTCGGTAATTTTTTTCATTGCGAACAGAGAATAGATGTCAGTGACTGGCTTATTCAAAAGCTTGGTGGGCGAAAGTACCGTGTTCGTTTTGGGATCGACGATGATGCAATTTAAGATCCCTTGACCGGCTTCGCAGGCTTCCACCGTCATTCGTGAAAAATCATTGGTTTTGGCAATGATGCGA
This sequence comes from Bdellovibrionota bacterium, assembly GCA_038325205.1. Classification (GTDB taxonomy): domain Bacteria; phylum Bdellovibrionota; class FAC87; order UBA2466; family UBA2466; genus JBBQIT01. Next base: position 5,555 of record JBBQIT010000259.1, on the reverse strand, counting down.
TAATTTTCGCGGACCGTTTGCGTCACGATGGTGTGCGCTCGCGCCAGCGATTCTTTGGTCGTGATCTCTCTTCCCCACTTCACGATGGGAATCACACTCAAGAGTACGGCTGAAATTAACGCGCCACCTAGAATCGTGAGCAGCATCATTCGCCAATCAACCGTTCTTAGAATTCCGTAAAACGGAGACAAAATCTTTTCGTCCATCAGAAGCATCAATTTTTCCTGAGGCGGCAATGAAGCAGGTTCGGGTTCCGCGTGCCCATGATCAAAATTCATGTCGTGCGCTAAATTTCCGTCTTCGAACGACACGTGAGCTTTCGCGCGCGTCGAGGAAGCCGGACGAACCATCTCCGCTACTCGGATTTTAAAGCTTGCGATAGCCACGTCATCGCCTCTATCGAATCGCTGTTTGCGCACCAAAATGCCATTGACGAAAACCCCATTGGAGGAACCCATGTCGACAATCGCGGCTTTGTTGCCTTTGATCACAAGCAAAGCATGTTGCTTGGAGACCTGAGGCGATTTGAGTTGAATATCGCACTCCGGCGCACGGCCGATTTTATACGAGCCTTCGCCGAGTTCTTTTGTCTCGACGACTTCTCCGTCTTGTACGATTTCGAACTTCAAGTCTTCCTCATTCCCATTGCAAAACAGTACCGGTACCAATTCCTAATTCTCGTGCGCGCTGTCCCCGAAACTCCAGCGTGTGCTTCACGTGTTTTCGAGGGAGCAACATTCTCCAAGCTTTCATGCTTTCGATAATCTCAACCACTTCACCCGATTCATCTACCATCACAACGTCGATCGGAAACCGCATGAACATGGTGTGAATCGAATTGCAGTTCGGAAAAAGAACCGCTTGGTCTTCCGCTAAATTCTTACGCCCCATCAAACCGAGGAAGCGCGGAAAGAACGAAGTGGCTAGCCAACACTTGGCTAGCACCACTTGGTTGTTCACTTTTAGCGGAACCGATCGCATTAACGGCCTCCCACTCCAAAGAATCCTAAGATCACAGGTCCAAAGATCATGATGAACACCGCTGGCATGATGAAAAATATCAGCGGGAATAAAATTTTCTGCGAAGCCGCGGCTCCGCGTTTTTCGGCTAATACAAAGCGTTGGGTTCGAATCAGGTCCGACTGCACGCGAAGGACAGCGCCCAAACTGCTACCCATTTGGTCCGCAGTAACTAAGACAGCCACTAAAGAAGAGATTTCTCCGAGGTCAATTCTCCAACCCATATTGCGCAAGGAGTCGGCTCGAGTTGTACCGAGTTGAATCTCTTGAAGCATGCGTTCAATTTCATTTACGAGCGGACCAGAACGCGTCTTCTCTACCACCTTTTGCAATGCTCCGATGAAATCGAGGCCGGCTTCGGTAGACAGCGTTAGTAAGTCGATGACGAAAGGAAGTTGTAAGCGAATTTCTTCATGACGCTGCTTACGGCGTCCGCTGACCCAAACGCTTGGATAGACATAACCCACTAAGCACATTCCGCCATATAGCCACCAAGCCATCCCGCCGCCGTTGGCGACCAAGTAGATAAGCAAAGCGGTCGGGACAATGGCGCCCAAGAATATTTTGAAAGCGAGCAGCTCGCCCGGATCGAGCTCTTCTTCAAGCCCAGCGGAAACGATCATGCGTTTTTGCTTTTTGCGCCAGTCTTCAGCTTTGATTCGTTCGGAATAAGGAGTCACCAGTGTCCGAAAGAGCGGACGACTGACTCGCAAAATGGCAGAAGAAGTTTTCTTCTTCCCCTGCTCCAAACGATTCGCGGCAGCGCCTTCGATTTCCCCGGAAAATAAATTCCACCCAAGGTAATACGCGGTGCCACCCATGAGCGCGATTCCAAGAAACGCGAGCATGCGGTCTCCTTTGTGATCAAAACGAGTGGGTAAATCTCACCCACTCCCTCGACCTTCTTTTCGGCCAAAATAATATAAAACTTAAATACTTAACGCGCGGCAGCGCGGGGAGGTAAGTGCCTATATTATAGCACGTAGCGGCATCAATTTGATGTGTGATTTCGAGAGCCTAAATCACCTCGATATTATTAGGATTTCAATGGGTTGAGGATACCTCAACAAATCGAATGGGCGAGTCCTTGGGCCAGTGATAAAATAAAGAGGTCTAAGCGGCTAAATGCCGCGTGAGAGGGGGTGGTACTATGTTCCATGAAGATAGTACGGAGGTGGGCGTTAGCTAGACACTAACGACTCGCCTCCTACATGAAGAGCTCCCCCTGAGGGGAGCTCTTTTTTTTGCTCTTCGCTTTCCGAAATCCATTTCACATGCAACGCGTCGGCAATCACTGCCTTCGATTCTGTCGGAACCGCGGCTGTTAAAGAAAGCGAGTTTGCGGTTATCAAAAGACATCGCACTTTCGCTTTTTCAATCGTCTGCCAAAGCTCGGGCAAAAGATCACACGAAGCCCCTACGCCCTCGCCTACCGCTGATACGATAGAAACCTTGGGAAACTCTTCGTAATCGGAAACCAAGGTTGAAAGCGCTTGTCTAACAGTCTCCGCTTTTTCCTTTTCACATAAAAACTGAACCGACTTCTCGCCCACCTGAAAAAATCGAAGCGGAATTTTTTTTGTCTGCAAAGCTTCTAACAGCGGTCCAATGCCCAACGTGGCACTAAAAAAATGGTACCCGTCACGCGTAGAAATTCCACGCACCAATGTTTTTTCCATAGCTTCTCCCCCGGGGCTTAGCCGGGTTCCTTTTCCATTCACTTCTTGGCTAGAAGCGATCCAAACCGTCACTCCAAATCTTTTGGCTAAAGCGAGACTACGAGCGTGCATCTTCGCGCCAAGACTGGCGAGCTCGAGCCCTTCCTCGTAAGAACACGTTTCAATCAGTTTTGCCGACGAGACAATCCTCGGGTCTGCTGTAAATAATCCATCAACGTCCGTTAATATCTCACAGCGAACCGCTCCTAGAACTGCAGCCAGAGCCACGGCCGTCGTATCAGATCCACCGCGTCCTAAAGTCGTAATTTCTTTTTCAAGACTGACTCCTTGAAAACCAGCAACGATAACTACTTTGCCTTTCGCAATTTCTTCTCGAATTCGAGTCGCGCGAATATCTAAAATTTTTGCATCCGTATGATCGCTGGTAGTAACAATTCCACTTTGGGATCCGGTAAATGAAATCGCAGGAGCCCCCATGTCATCCAACGCCATCGCAAGCAGCGCCATCGAGACTCTCTCTCCTGCACTCATCAACATATCGAGCTCACGTTGCGGAGGATTTTCGACAAGACGGTTGGCCAATCGGACCAAGTGATCGGTCATTCGTCCCATCGCCGAGACAACGACAACGACATCGTTGCCTTCTTTGCGAAGGGCTTCGATGCGACAAGCGGCTCGTCGAATATGGGCAGGGGTAGCAAGACTGGACCCCCCGTATTTTTGAACTATCAAAGGCACCGGTGAAACCTAGTCGAGCGGACAGAAGATCTCAATGCCCCGGATACCACTTTGAAATAGATTCGTTGCGCATCATGTCATTTGCCTGTTATCTCTTCCCTTAGCGGAAGGGTTCGGGGCAGTTACCACCGTCCGAATCGCTCGATCGGTAATAGGGATAACGTTTGAATTTAATTGGTTTTTTAGCCTTAATCTTGTTTGGTAGCCTAGCGAATTCTGTCTTTGCCATGCTCCCCGCCGTCGACCGGTGTGGGCAATTGACCACCCAAGCCGCGACTTCGGCCCCCTACGTAAGCCGGATTCTCGGAAGTTCGCCCGCCATCCAAAAACTAAGAGAGCTAATCGCGCGAGTGGCCACAAGCGATATACCGGTCATGATCGTCGGCGAAACGGGTTCCGGAAAAGAGCTAGTGGCCGCCGATATTCATTACCTCGGGCGACGTGCTGATAAACCCTACTTGCCCAAAAATTGCGGTGGAGTGAACCATGAGCTTTTGGGCTCTGAACTATTTGGACATGAAAAGGGGGCTTTCACGGGGGCCTTCGAACAAAGGATAGGTTATTTTGAACTGGGGGACGGGGGCACGGTCTTTTTGGATGAAGTGGGGGATACGCCTTGGAACATGCAAACCTTTTTGCTGCGTGTTTTAGAGACCAAGAGTTTTGAAAGACTCGGGGGAAAGAAAACGATTAAGAGCGACTTCCGTATCATCACCGCGACTAACGTAAACATGCGTGAAGCCGTTAACGTGGATAAAACATTCCGTGAAGATCTCTACTACCGACTCGCGGTAGTCACGATCAATGTTCCCTCGCTTCGCGAGCGACTCGAAGACATTCCTGAATTACTTACCCATTTTTCAAAAAAAGCCGCGCTCGAACATGGATTGACCGACAAGCCATTCAGTAGCGAAGCGATCGCGCGACTCATGCAACACGCTTGGCCCGGAAATGTTCGAGAACTTCAGAACGTGGTTTATTCTTCGCTATTTCAAAGTACAGATGCGCCGGAAGTGCTAGTCGCCCATTTACCTGATTTTGGGGTGAAAGAGGCTGTCGAAAAGCCCATCGAAAATGACGATTTGCCCACCTTCGACGAAGCGGAGTTCATGCTCATCAAAAGAGCGCTGCTCAAAGCCGGCGGCAAGGGAATCAAGGAAGCGTCAAGACTACTCCAAACTACCGAGCGATCGCTAAAAGCCAGAATGCGCCGTCTGAACATCTCCGAAAAATAGGTAAAAAGTGTCCACACACCTTTTTACACTCCGTAGGTATCGCACCAAAGTTGGAAGGTCATTAAGGAATAAAGTTTGGTGCTGTGATCAGCGACGCGGTCGCGGTGTTCTTCTAGGAAGGTTTGGACAACCTTGGGGTTGAAGAAGCCTTGTTTGCGAAGGCGCGATTCACTTAGGAGGTCGTTAGCCATCGGTTGGAGATCTTTTAAAAACCAGTCTTTGAGAGGCAATCCAAATCCGGCTTTCTTTCGATGGACGATGGGTCGCGGAAGATAGCGATCCGCGACCGCTTTCAATAGCACTTTGCTCTCATTCAAATTCATTTTCCATCGACTAGGAAGACGCTGCACTAAGGAAGCAATCTCCATATCTAAGAGAGGCACCCGGACTTCAACCGAATGAGCCATGCTCGTCTTGTCGGTGTAAGCCAGATTAAGACAAGGTAAATACGTTTTGGTATCGATATACAGCTCTTGATGAAGCGGATCGTAAGTCTCGGCGTGACGGAACAGTTTTTCTTGCGCGCCAAACGGAGTTTGTTGGCTTCCTTTTAAGTCTTTCGATAATACATCGTTGAGAAGTTCGAGCGACATCGGGCTTCGTAACAACGAAAAGGAGATAGGCCAGGGGCTTTGCATCGCCTGTAGCATCTTCTTGGCTCGATGAACATTCTGAGATCTCAGGGATCCTAAAGAGTAAGGAATATGTCGTGACGCAGAGAACAGAATGCTCGTCACCGGATTGGGAAAGCGTTGGCCCCATCGAGTGGCTAGGCCCGATCGATAAATGGGATAACCACCAAAGAGTTCATCTCCGCCCTGCCCGCTTATCAGCACTTTGAATTTGGAAGCCGCCGCTTCGCAAATGAGATAGCTGCAAAGTG
>JBBQIT010000258.1:0-6443 GCA_038325205.1 Bdellovibrionota bacterium | reverse complement strand
CCGTTCTCTTGTTTAGTACTTTAAAGACGGCACAGAGTTCTCGGATGAAAGAGAAGATCAACCAGATTCAATTTTCTGGAGAGGAACGGATCTATCTTTTATTAACCGCGGGAGTGGCCGAGAAGCAGTTCCATGTAAAAGGAGATATTCGCGAGACGGCGCAGATGATTCAAAACGCTATCTCGGGATGTTTGATTCAAGGCTTTAGCAAACCTAGAAAATTAAATTACCTTGAGCATTTGGGTAGATTAAAAAATACGATCAAGCATTTGCTAAGCTGACGCGGCGGAAACGTCGCCAGGCTCGCCAGGCTCGCCAGACTCGGACGACTCTTTCTTATCGTTGGTCCTAATCGTCTTCTCTGAAGTCGCAGGCGACGTGCCGATTTCTGCCTTGGCTTTGGCTTCCGTAGGAAGATTCGCAGCAGCCACTTCGCACTCATTTAATAAGAAAAAAAGGTGTTCCATCGAGAACGCATAATGCCGCAAAGCGTTAAATTAATCCATCTAATATTAGGAAGAATTGAGATTCTAAATAGATACGCACTCGCTATCTTAGGCGCCCGCTTTCGCCCAGTCTTAGCGTCGTGGGCGAAATTCTTTCCAAGATTGGCTTTAATTCTAACCGTGAGGGCTAGGTCTCGTGCCTACGTTCTTGGCCCTGAGCCTGCACTAGAGAGAGCGAGGGAGGTTGAAATGAAATTCTGGTGGCTCTTTCTTTGTGGGATTTTTGCCTCAGGCTCTTGCTTTGCGGACTCTGAGGTCTGCATGGGAACTCAGGTGCCTTCAGGCTACGTCATTGTGGGCTATAGCCGCTCGAGCCTTTGCGTGAGTGGATTTTTGTCTGACTCTGGACCGAATCAAATGACGATAGCCTTGCCGTACGACGACATCGTCGTTTGCCACGGTTCGCCCCTTCCTTCTGGCTATCACTATTCGGGGGAAGCTAGTTCTGACGACTGCACCACCACTTTTTTGGCGAACCCAGGTACGAACGCCTTTCACATTAGCATATAATGCTGAGCTAGAACTGCGTCCAGCACGGAGACACACCCTGATTTCAATCTAATTGACGTGCCGCCCCGGGATAAGGGAGTTTGACCCTTTACGGAGGTGGATATGAGTTCGACGCAGATTTTCTGGATTTCCCTTTTTTCTTTAATCGGTTCGGTGGTGGGTTTCGCGGATCCCGCGACACCTCAAGATGTCTTGAGCAAAAGTCGCGAGGTTCGCAACCAGATCGAAAATAAAGCAGACAACCTTGTGGGCGAAGACCTGCAGTCGGTATTCTTTGCGTTGCGCTCGATTGAACGAACGCTTCAGAACTATCCAGACAAAAGTCCCTTCCGCTTAAATCTAGTCGGCACCGATTTGACCATTCTTTGCAATGGGAAAGAGGTGACGAAGTGGAGCCATCACCAAAACTACGAAATCCGAGGCGACATCATAGTCCTCTTGGATTCTACGAAAGAGTTCGCGGCGTATCGTTGCGACGGCACCGCTATTGTGAAGCAATGGAAAGATGTCGTGGAGTATCGTTTCATGGATCAGTACATCGGCTTACTCGACAGTAAAGGCATCTATGAGGCCTACAGCCTAAAGTCGAACGCCAGGATAATCAAAGATTGGAGAGATACCATCAAGACAGTACAAACCGATCGGTACATCGCGCTTCTCGATAGTATGGGAATTTTCGAAGGCTACAACATTGCGGGAGAACGAGTGATCCGCGAAGAGAATACCGCCGACATCCAAAGAGTTTCGGCGACGGCAGTTCGCTACACTTTGAAAGACGGCACGTCGTTAGATTTTCCGATATTTCAAGAATAAGAACTATGGGTTTAGGGCGGGCACGATCGTTGGATAGGCCCGTCTACCCAAGCCCACCCAAGAGAGGATCCTGCTCCGGCACCCCACAGCAGATCGCTGTTGGATTTCTCGAGGCCGCAAGAGAAGGTAGTTCCATATTTGCGATCTAAGTATCTTGTCATCCAAACACCTCTGCCCAAGCCAGAAATCGGCGTTTGGTAGCGGGCTTGTAAGGCGCGGAACGCTCTTAAAATCGCTCTGTCTTCATGGTCGGTAAGAGGAAACCCTTGCCGCTCCATTACGCGAGCGAACGAGATCAGCAATTCAACATTTCGATAAGCCGTTGGATTGGCTACCGGTGCTGGCTGAAAGAGAGCTTCTGATCCAAGACTACCGGGGATGAGACCATCAATATTTACGACGAAGCCGTTGTACGAGCGGACAGGTCCGACTGAATTGATAAGTTGGGGGACGTGGGGGTCTCGAGACCAACCGGCATGATTCCATCGCATTCCCGTCGTATCGGCCACCTTGCCAGAAACTAGCGCTTTCCATTCGTCGGCCAAAGTACTTAGCGCCGCTTTGTCGCCGCGATAACCGTCCATCGTGGCTAGGGCTAGGAGCGCTTGCAAGCCTCCCATCCAAGTTCCCGTAATGTGCCACGCTTCGGGCATCGTGTAGAGCGTGCCGTCTCCCATTGTGCCTTTCCAGGTGGTGGAAAGAGTTTTTAGGTAATTTTCAAAAGCAGGAGTGCGATAGCCAACAAGGTCTGCCGCCATTACGTACCCAACGATATTACTACTCACATCCGTCATAGATCCGTCGGCAGGGACTCCAAGCGACACGAGCTTGTCGATGGCAGCGACGACTTTTAGGCGGTGCACATCGGATTTGTCGCGGGCATAGACGATGGCAGCTGCGAGTACTTTCGAATCCGTTTGATTACCTCCGCCACCATTTACGATGGGATCACCGGGATCGCTGTCCGCCGCCTCTTTTAAAAGTGTGAATCCGCGTCCGGTTTCTGGAAGTTTGGCGAGCTCAGATGTCGAGGTCCAAAGCGATTGGCTCGCGTGCAAGAACAGTCCCTCAAAAACTCCGATGCCGTCTTCAGTAATAGCCGCGATAATAGCGCTCGGATTAGGAACCGTGATTTGCGTGGGTATCGGGGCGTTGCCTCCGACCTTATCGAAAACGTAGAGGAGTATATATCCCGAGGTGTCGTTGAAACTTAGTGTCGCTGCCGAGAGAGAGCCATCGGCATCAGATCTCAACTCACCGACAAAATTTCCGCTTACCGTCTCTGCAGGTTGCGTCGAAGTGCGAATGCGAGCCATGGTGTCCGAAGAGATCGCATAGGCGGCAACGCGAACTGCGGAAGGTGTTCCTTGGTTATCGATGAAGCTTCCCGGAACCGCGGTTACGAGATAGGTCGTTTGGGCGTTAGAGTCTTTTACGACATGCACACCGTCTGGCTTAATGAGATATCCAGGAATAATGGGTTTGTCTGAAGAACGAGCGCCACTAGAACCGGAACCAGTGCCTGAGCAGGCCGGGAACACAGCGAAACAAAGGAAGGCGATGAAAAATGGAATTATGAAATTGCGCACACAATTCTCCAAGACACTACGCGAGGCTTAGCTATTACAAGTCTGATGCCATCAAAAATTGAGCGTGGCTTTTACAAATCCCTCTTCGGCGTTGCCTATAAGCTAAGTGTTGCTTTCCTAAATACTTAGAAAAGTTATCTAAATGCCGGTGCGCAACTTCTCCACACCGACCTGACGGTAGACGATGGGGATAAAATAATAACTCAATAAATCCGTGGATTTAGCCGATGGTAAGATCATGTCTTGGACAAAAACTCAGATCGAGAGCGAGAAGGAAAAGATTCGCGATTGGCTTGAAAATTTTCACGCGCCCAAGGCCAAGCTCTCGGCGATTCTCTCTAAGCTCCACGGCAATTTGGAAGACGACGGCACCGAACTTCAACTGCAAACCTTCCTCTTAAGCGTCTTTGCTTTGGCCCACCATTTACGAAATGGCGGAATGAGCATAAGTGATATCGATAAAATGGCAAACCTTGCCGATACTTTGTTGCGGATACAAGGTGTCGATTCTCCGAGATCTCGCATCGCTTTCCTGGCTGGAGATCTTCATTTGATGCTAAGTCAAATCTATTGGAAGTCTGGCGACCAATGGAAAGCTTGCTGGGAGCAGCTCCTTTCCCGAGTATTGGGCGGCCCCGCTGAAGAAAATACGGCGCATGGTTACCTCGCCCTTGCGAATCGCGCGCTTCGGCTAGGACAAGCCGCCAATGCGTTGAGATGGATCGAGACGGCGAAGAAAAACGGTTTGGGATCTGATGGCTGGTGGTCGATTCAAAGTGGCTTGAAGCAGCTTATGATCTTTCGTTTGCAGGCTAGATTTCAAGAAGCCGAAACTCTCGAAAGCCAATTGCTTGCTCATCCCAAGATATCTGCCGACGAGAGAACAGAGATCCAATGGGAGAAACTCTCTCGAATTGCTCACAGCGAAGGCGATCCCAGTCTACTTTTACAATCGGTAAAAAAGGGAAAGCAACATCACGACGTAGAGTTTGCCATTGAAGCGTTCCTTTGGAGTCGAGCGGTAAGCTCCACACGGTGGATGAAGCAGTACCCAAATTTTCGCAAACTTGTTTATAGCAGCCAGATCAAGACTAGAAAAAATGATCCACTGTTTCAGGCTCTGACGGTCTTAGAGGGCTGTTACGACACAGGTATACCCATGCCTCGTCGCTTGCGAGATCTCGGTGAAGTATTGGGCAATCTCAATCTTCTCGTAAATCTTAATCATGAACTTCTCGTTCGGGCTGCTTCATTGAGATGGCTTATTAGATCAAGCTCTCCCGAAGCTGAATGCCTCGCGCGCACCGAATATGAAAGCCTATGCCGCAAGATTACCGAAGGGGCTTCAGCGGACGTCCTAAACGCTTTCGATTCTTCTCCCCTTATTAGCAAAGCCGGCTAGATTTTTTTGGAATGCCGTTTGCATTAAATCTACAGGCGCCTAACGGAAATCGAAGCAACGATGCTTCATTTGCCTCGAGTACAAAGACGCCTCCTTGAAGCAAGTCCTACGCAGCTTGTTTCAAGGAGGCGTTCCCTTTTTTGGTTCTCCTCTTCTCGGAGAGCTCAAGTTCTAAACTCATCACATTAAAAGGAGCTGGTTCAATCCTCACGGGAACCGCCCCAAGGATTCTTCCCGCGAAGCGACGGTACTGACCGTTGAGTCCGAGCTCGACACCGGCAATAAATTTTCCCATCGGAATGGTCGGACTCGTTAAAATAGTTCCGTGCCGTCCCTCTCTTCCCAATTTAAGCCAACCGCTGTTCACTTCAAAAAGCATCTCGCGAAGTTCGGTCTGCGCGATCTCTAGCGAGGTATTTTCGGGTAGTCGAATGACACCTTTGCGAATCAGTCTAAGGGAAGCGAGCGGTGTTACGGTCGCTTCGATGGCATTTACGCAAATTAGGCTGCTTCTCTCTTTAATAGTGAATGTCGTAGCCTCTGAACCAAGCGCGACAGTAGTCGCGAAAAGAAATAGCCCCAAGGCCAACCCAAACACCCGCACCATATTCCTCCAATGATTTTTTATCCTCGGGCTTTAATGCGATGCGCAATCAGCATCATTATTTCCGAGCAAATCCCTCAAATCGACGGCGGAAGAAAACAACATATTTCCAGTAACTTCAATAAAGGCACCTTCCGGTTTTTCGCGCGACGTGGTAGCTATAGACCTCTTTTAAAGGAGAATACCCAAATGTTAGAGAAAGAACCTGTTATTGCCGAAGCCGTTGAGAAGTTGACTGGCTCCAAAGAAGCAGCCGAGAACATGATCCATTCCGCGGAAGAGATGTTCACTGAAGGCGTTAAAAAAGGTACCGATTTTATTAAAAAGCACCCCGTTGAATCGGCAGCGATTGGATTTGGAATAGGATGTTTGATCGGCGCATGGATATCGAAACGAAACAATTAGGTCGGCCACTGTCGGAGCAAAAAAGCGCTTCGCTTGTCGCTGGTGTTATCGAAGACGCTAAGAAACTCGTTGAACTTCAGTTGGCTCTGCTGCGCGCTGAGATGCACGACAACGCCAGCAAAGCGAAGCGCATGACTTTAGTTTTGGTCATGGCGGCGCTCGCGATTTTTCCGGGCATCTTTCTTTTGGGAATCGCTTTCTCCGAATGGCTTGTGAGTTTCAGTGGATGGAACACTGGGCTTTGTCACCTTATCGTCGCCGTAGTTTTTATTTCATTGGGAACCGGGATGCTTTTAAGAAGTCAAAATATCTGGGACGCGTCTAAGGAATTGAAATGAACGAAACCGAAACTATAAAAGCAGAGATCTCGCAAACCACCCAAGCGATGGAAGATAAAGTCCATGCGCTTGAAGAAAAAGTTTTGGACAAAGTCTCTTTCTTTGCCGTCGGAGCTTCCGTCGGTGTTGGCCTTTGGGTTGGGAGACGATGGGTCTCTAGTGGGCCAAGACAAGTTTCCCCTTCTTCCGCTAATGACGAATTGAAAAAGACTCTCGCTCTAGGAGCTTTAGTCGCCATCGCGACCGAGGTGGGGAAGCGTCAATTTCCTGAAGCTA
>JBBQIT010000257.1:0-6463 GCA_038325205.1 Bdellovibrionota bacterium | reverse complement strand
AGCTGCTTTCGAGAAGCTGGGTAAGTTAAAAACTGCTCCTACGGAGTTCTCAGTGACTGCTACCAATCCCGTCTCTCCGACAGGATCTGGCGGCGGAATTTTCGTAAAGGCGAAGAGCATGCCCGTAAATAACTTCGCGGTGCAATTGGCTCCCGTAGTTACTGATGCCACTTCAGCGGCGGATCTTCCCCTTCGCACCATTAAATTAGTGCCGTCGGCGGATTGGATCCACGCCCCTAGTGATGTGTGGGTACAAGCAGCCGCCCGATCGTTCCAAGTTCAATTGGATGCTTCGGTGCTTTCGAAACCTGGTATCCACTCGGAAGTGATCACTGGAATCGATGGAGCGACGGGTGAAGTCGCCTTTGAAGTTCCGGTGACTGTGGTTAGCCCCGTTGCCTTGGATGATTCCAATCAACACACGTTCAGCGTTTCAGAAACGGCTCATGTAGGAAAAACGTTGCGATATTTCGTCGATCTCCCGCCCGGAACTACTTCCGTTACGATGGAGCTGTCTTCGGATGGTCCAGCCGTTTGGGGCCAGTTGGTAGATCCCGAAGGTCGTACCGTCAGCACATTGAAGGACACGGAAGCCTCGAGCCCATTGCCTCCTCTCTCCGCGCAAGCCAATCTCGCTCGCGGTGGAGTCTATGAATTTGATGTCGTCGCTCCTCCAAGCCTTCCCAAAGCGGCTCAAGTCCAATTCAAAATTAAAGCGTACAGCTTGGCTGTGACCATGGGCTCTGAGGAAGGCCCTGGAAAGTTCACCGCCTTCTTACAAAATAACTTTGAGCCTGTGAAGTTGGTACCGACCATCGCTCTTAAAGCGATTCAAGCCAAAAAGGTAGTACAGGTCGCTGGAACCGGAACCACTTGGAGCCTTCCTTTGTCGGATGACGATAGAAAGAAGTTTTCTAAAGTTGTGTTGGCTTTCAGTACTTCACGAGCCACCTATGACCTGATGACCGATTATCCTTACCGCGTTTTCGACAGCCAAAAATCTGTCGTCACCTCGGGCGGACTTGAAGTGGAGACGGAGGTGGAACTCGCAGGACTCGGGGCTTTGCCCGGCGGAGATCTGAATATCGAGGTCGCTGGTGCTTTCACTAAATCTGCGCCCGAACAATGGTCGTTCACCCTAACGGAATCTCGGGTGCTAGCGACACCGGTTACCATTGCGTCTCTACCAAGAACGCTAGTGGAAGCCTCGCAACAGAAGCTTATTCCGGTCGACTTAAGCGCGATTCAAGCGCCTATCTCGGCAGGTTTTAGTAACTGCGCGACGCTATCGCTCGCTGATGCGAACGGAAAGCTCGTACAAGAATCTCCACTTTGTCGCTAATTACGGATTAATCCTGGCCGCCGACGGCGGCTGGGATTGCCGGAGGCATTAAAGCTAACTCGTTGGTCACGAAAGCTTTGATTAGGGCAATTTCTTGGGCACTGGAATCAGTGGTGAAGAAACGACTCGAAAATACTAAACTCCCGTTGTTCTTCCAGACTAACTTGTCGCTCGAGGGAAGATCGGCCACAGTCGCCGTTTGAGATAACAATTCTTTTTGGAAAGCGTCGGCTGGCTTCGCTAAATCGGTGAAGGTTTCGCTGATGATTTGCAAGTCGAGAACTACGGCTTCGCGCTCTTCTACGCTCATCGCATGCAAGTGATTCTGGGGAGCACGAGGAATAAGTTTCCAAGCGGTACCGAATAACAGGACCGAAAACGCCGTAACCACTACTAACGCCGTTCGTTTGCGGCGACGAGCTACTTGGATCGGCTTTAAATTCATCAGCAACACTGTCCACTCCGTGTATTAACCCTTCGGCACACGAGTGTGCCCGAAGACATCCCGTAACAGAGCAATCCCTAGACCAGGCTAAACTAAGCGTGGAATCGTTGATTAGAAGCCGATAGGGCGCAAAATTGTCACTCAACCGCGTGCTCCCCTGACGGAGATTTCCGTCAAATCCAATCATTTTTGTGAAGGCGAGGTTAGGAGCATCCCTGTGGCAATCTAGTATCTTCAGAATTGGGGGGTACTATTTATGTTTTCTGGGGAGTTGAGTCCGCGACCGGAGCTTGGACAATTGGAATCGGTGGGTGGGTTAAAGTTTTGGGTGCTGAGAGATGACAAATTATTGGGAGGGACTAAACAACGAGCCGCTCAACACTACGTTCGAATTGAAATGGAAAAGGGCAAACAAACTTTTTGCTATGCGAGTCCCTTTGCTGGATTTGCTCAGGTAGCGCTCGCCGTTTGCTGCCAAGCCCTGAAAGTAGATTGCGTCATCTTTGCCGAAAGAGATCAGACCGTCGGTGAAACCCAAGCCCATGCCTTTTCGAAACTTGCGCAATCCTTCGGTGCCGAACTCTATCTTTTCTCCGATCTCAAAACGGCGCATGAAGCAGCAACGAGGTATGCCTCTCAGGCCGACGATCGTCTCAATATCCCGTTGGGATTTGACAGCCCTGTGTTTAACCACTTCCTTCAAGTGGAAATAGGAAAGATATGGACTGAGGTTTGCTGTTCCGCCGGAGAGATTGAACGGGTCTGGTTACCTGTCGGAAGCGGAACGCTCACAAGAGCAGTACGAAGGGTCTTTCCCAGCCACGTGCGGTTAGAGTGTCTCAACGTTCACGTCCTGCCTTCCTCCGATCATCGCATCGCCTCACTGAGCGGACTTCCTAATACTAGCCTTCGCTCGGTTCCCGAAAAATTTGCAGAAGGTCCCTCGGTAGAAGCTCCCTTGCCATCGAATCGTCACTACGACGCCAAATTGTGGAACTTTTTGCGGCAAGAAGCGCAACCGAACGATCTTTGGTGGAATGTGGCCCGTTAGTCAGCAAACCCGGGGCGTGTGCTAAAATACGCTCGATGATCTCTTTGCAACATTGGTGGTTTGGCATCCTAAGCTACAGCGCTTGCCATCTTCTTCACATTTTCCTTTGGCGATCTCTCACTATAAAACATGACGTTCGCGCCATCTTCTTGTGTCTCTTCTTCTCCGCTTTTGTTTTCCTTCTTTTCCCGGCGTTTTCTTTATGTGCGTTTCTAGTCCATGCGATCTTGGCCGCAACTTACATTGCGCTCTACCCCACCTTCCAGGCCTCTTCTCCTTCAATTGTTATCATGTCGTCCATTCACGCTTCGGCCGCGGGGCTAAACGCGAAGGAAATTTTAATGGTGTTGGGTCACGGAAATCTTATGTCAGATCGATTTAGAGATCTCGTTATCGCAAAGCTATTGACCAAGAATGGTGAACACTACGCTCTTACTGCGCGTGGAAAACGTTTAGCGGATCTCTTCATCTTCTATCGCCAATTCTTGGGCCTTCCCCGGGGGGGCGGCTGATGATTTCTAACTTCGGGCTTTTCGTTCTCGTCCTGACCCCGCTTTGGTCTTTGGTCTTGCACGCCGCGGCCTCTCGAATTTTCAAAAGTTTTCCAGCCCAAAAAGTGGCCATCGCCAGTATCTGGGTCACGGTAATATCATCAATTCTTGTCTCTCTCATCCAGTTGGGTCCTGAGTATCGCAGCCTGAGTTCTTTTTTATTTTCCCTGGTAATGGCACTCGGCGGGGGTCATCTTTATTTTCACTTTTTTAATATGGGCGAGACCGCAAGACGAATCCGGATTTTGACTCAACTTCGTTTGTCCATTCCGGCAGGCGAAGATTACACGCCAGAAAAGATTTTAGAAGTGCGCCTGGGACGCCTCGTCACTATGGGACAGCTCGAGCCGATTCAGGAAAAATTTAAAACACGTTCCACTTTCTTTCTTATCATTGCGCTTTCGATCAAGAAGTACGAATACCTCCTATTCCCCAATCATAAGCGTTAATTTTTAACGCGTGATGACGACGAGACGTAGCCCCTCTCCTGTGGTAAAATTTACAGAAGCCCCCCTATGAAAAAATCCTTTCCCGATTCAACGGTATTCATTCTTCAAGAGACTGATGAGATGCGTCATCCCTATGAATCGGCTCTAAGAGCCATAGGGGCGGAGATCGTGTGGTTTCATTCTCTGTCGAGCCTATTGGAAGGTCAACGGACCGAGCCGATGGCACTTATCGTCGATTTAGAATGCTTGCGTCAGCCAACGGAACCCGAGATTGAAAACCTAAGAGCCCAATTTCCTAACAGTGAGCTGTTGGCGTTGTCGGCTTCCGACTCCGCCCAATTAGCGCTTCAATGCATTCGCTCAGGATTTGGAGATTTTTTGCTCAAGCCCACAAGTCCGGAAGAGTTGGCCTATAGCATTCGCAAAGCTTTGCAGCGGCGAGAGTTCATTCAAAAGATCAAAGACCCTCGAGCCGGAGTCGTTCGCGCCATTACTCAGATCACGGGCTGTGCGACCCCGACTCTGGTCCGTCTGTATAGCCTAGAAGCCATTTTGAAAGTTACCGGCGGCAAAGGGGCGGCTTGGATAAGCCTCGATAAAAAGGGGCCTGAGTACACTAAGGTCCTGTGCTCGGTACCCAAACGCACACCCACCTCAAAAATTACTTTCGACCTTCCGTTTGAGAAAATAAATTTCGAAGCTTCTCAACCTATCGCGATGAAAAGCAGTAAGAGCGCAACCCGAAAACTTTTACTCCCTTGCCGAGACTTCCCCGAGGGGGCCATCTTTGTTTGGGGAATCAAAGAAAAGATTACTCGCAAAGCGATCTCCGCCGCGACGATTTTGACCGATCAAGCGGAGATCAGCTTATTGAACATCCGAAAGTTCGACGAAGTAAAACAGCAGACTTTTATCGATGATTTAACCGGGCTCTACAACTCTCGTTACCTTAAGTACGCTTTGGCGAACTCGATCCAGCGATGCAAAGCTCCCGGTCAGGCGTTTTCGGTCCTCTTTATCGATGTTGACCACTTCAAGAGCATTAACGACAAGCACAGTCACCTCGTGGGCAGCGAATTTCTCGTCACCATAGGGAAGACGATCAAGAACGCGGTTCGAAGCATCGATCCTGTATTTCGCTACGGGGGCGACGAGTTCGTCGTTATTTTGCATGGAGCAAAAACAGACGGAGCCCGAGAGATCGCGGAAAGAATTCGAAAGAACATCGAAAGACGCCTTTTCGTCATTAAAGAACAGCGGATTCAAACGACCGTCAGCATTGGTCTAGCGACCTTCCCAGATCACGCCTCCGATATGGAAACCGTTCTCCGTTTGGCTGACGAAGCGATGTACAGCGCCAAACGCCAAACTCGAAATGCAGTGCACATCGCCTTCGAAGGTTCGGCTCTCGGAAAAATAGCCAAGCAAGCTCTCTAGTCTTGCGAATCAGAACCTCTAAAATAATCGCGGGCTCGCGACCCCGTATTGAATATCAGATCTAGGATCGATACGAACGGCGCAAAGTCGCCATTGAGTTGGGGATAGTTAGGGTATTTCGAATAGTCAATAAAGGCGACTTCGACGCCTTCTTTACGGAAGAACGCAGGATCTAAATACACTTTAGCCGAGGGTCCAGATAAATACCTTTCGGCGCCGGCCGCTTTGCAAAGTGATAGTAGTCTTTCGTTTTTTTCAACGGAAGATATCTTGTAGTCCATCGAAAAACTGATCTTTGTCTGGATCTTTAGGAAGTCACAGATGGCTTTCAAAAAAAGAAAGTTCAAATCACTTAGTCTCTCGATTTCCTCAGCCTGTTGATAAAGTGGTGCCAACCATGATTCGATCGCTTCGAAACATTCTGCTCTTCCGTAATTCTGAGAAATAGTTGTCCAATGCGACTTAGCCCAGCTTCTATCTGAAATCGTCGTGTCACAGATGTTCTGAAAATATTTCCCTTTTGAATTTACCGGTATACTCAACCAGATCAAACCCCGAGAGGTTTTAATCTGATTCCGATTGCGCCAATCTCTTTTAGTAAATTGGACGTCGTCGAAGAGAATGAACTCGTCACAGGACCTAATAAGATCAAAATATCCCCTCCAAGGAATGTAATTGGATTGAACAATAGCAACCGTTTTTGGCATCATTCCCTCAGCTCCGCCCATTTTATCACGGGCTCGCCCTCGCGCGGCGTGCCGTTGATCAATTTTCAAATATAATCGTGCTAAAAGATGGTGATCCTCTATGCCTAAGTCTCTACTCACGATGGTCCGCGACGGCGGTCAACGCTCTCTGCGACCAGTGGAAATCATCCACTATCCCGAGGACGGCGCGAGTCAGCTTGCAAAGATGGAACGTTCGCACTTTTGGTTCGAAGTCCGACGTGAGCTCGTCTTGACCTTCCTCCGGTCCTACTTGAAAGCTCCCAAAAACCAGCTTGAGGGAATTGAGATTGGATGCGGAAGTGGTTTTACCGTCGATTGGCTAAACCAAAAGGGATTTTCGACCATGGGCCTGGACGCCCATCCCATTCCACTCACAAATAGCGCCACTCAAAAAGACATTTTTATAACCGGCGATATTTTTTCAGTGGAACCTGTTGCCGAGTTTGATTTTGTTTTACTC
>JBBQIT010000256.1:0-6475 GCA_038325205.1 Bdellovibrionota bacterium | reverse complement strand
GTTTGAATTCCTCGATGGCCTTGGTCGCCTCCGGCAGACTGACCTCGATTTTGATGATTCCCATGTTGAGTTGCATTTTCCTTGTCCTTCGGTGCGTAACATTGACGCACCTGCTTGGACACGGAAAATCTTACGCGACCCCGAATCTAGCGGCCTCCTCGGACTACTTGGACCCCTTGACTAGGGACTACTCGCTCCCGCTAGCGGTAAGAGGGCCAGCAATAAAGTTTGGCCTTACCGAAGCAACCGAGGTAGATGATTCTAGCGCTGAAATCATTCCGGCAAAAGGACTTGTTCCTGCCAACATCCATTCTATGGGAGCGTTCTTTCCTTCGGAGGGGGGGGGAGTTTGATCTACTATTGGGCGAGTAATTACATTGAGCTGCTAGCACGTTTTGACAAAATGGAAATAAGACCAACGCCTGGTTCGCGAGGGGATCAATTCCTGACGGAGCTGAAGAGCCTCTGGGATTGCAGAAGATGGCACTATGCCTACAAAGATGGCTTCGGCCTCGCTGAACTTGCGAATAAAAACGAAATCCTCACCGGATTGGAAAAACTTACCCTGAAATACCGATAGTAAACACGCCCTTGGTCTGGTCTCGAGACCAACTGCTTCACGTCATCGATCCCGCGACGGGAACTACATTTTTAATGATATGCGCTCTTAGGACGGTAAGAGGAAAGCCCATTAAAGCGATGGAAATTTCCGAGTCGGGAGATCGCGTGATTCTTGTCGCAGAAAATGTTTTTTTACGAAATAGTGATCGCGCCTTAGTGTTTCGACTCTGAAAAGCAGATCTCATCGAAATATGAAAATTCACACTCGTCCCGAAGTTCAGGTTCTATCCCCGCCTTTTCGCAAGTGTGAAGCGCGTATTCCTCGTGGTTCCATCCATACTGGGTAGCCACTTGCGCCAGTAGAACGCCGTGGCGATTGTGATAGCGAACATACAATCCTTGCTCGCCCAAGATAAGTTTTTCTAAATCGGGCAGGGGTTTCAAAGGACCTAATACCGAGACTTCAATCGTGAGCCCGGAAACCTCATCGCTCGTGACCGGATCAAACCTAGGATCTTCCAGCGCGGCTCGCTGAGCGAACTGAAAAACATTTTTGTAGAGCGCTTGATATCCCTCGAGACAACCCACGCATCCGCGCAAGCGGCCACTTTTTTGAGTTAAAGTTACGAAGCAGGCTAAGTTGTCTAGTAGATGCGGTTTGGTTGTGGAAAGGGTGTTTTTGAATTCGTCGAGGATGGTCTCGCTAGTGTCTCCGGAGGTACAGGCCACTAAAGAATCTCGAGCTAAAGTTAAAAGTTCAGACTCTTCTGAACTACTTAGACGAAACCTGAGTCCATCCTTAGGAGGCGGCAGCATTGCTCGATCCTAGAGAATGGACGAGAACGCGTTCCGCATCGCGAAATAAGACAACCATCTTTCCGCCTTTAATCTCTTCGACGATCCCCAGGCCAAACTTGGGATGTTCGACGGCGTCTCCAGCGATAAAGACTGCTGAGACTTGGTAAGTCTTAGGAACGGAGGCTTTGCTCTCGTTCACTTTCTTCTGCCACAACTCGGCAACGCGCATGACCGAGACAGGAACTCGCGCGGCTTTCCCCGCGGCCGTTCGGCTAGCAACAGTTCTGGGTTCCGAACTACCGCCTTTGCGATGGTTATGTGTCGACTTGCAAGTCTTGCACATTACCCTGGCGGCACGGCCGTCGACCATAGCGACGACAACATGGGCCAGCTCCATTTTACACTTGGTGCAATTGGAAAGAATATCGCCGCCAACTTTGACGGGACCGTATAAAGCTCTTTTAGTAATTTCTGAGGTCATGGTTAATCACACATTTCGACGTTATAATGGGAACAATCTAGATCGGAGAGGCTGAGAATGGCAATTGAGAACACGGGCTCCCCCCAAGCTCCTAAAACTATTCCTCCATGGGCAGTAGGCTTGTTACTAGCCGGAGCCTTTGCCTGCGCCATCCTCTTTTTTAAGAGCGGTCCCAAAAGTATGAAGGGGACGGGAAAGCTGGCTCCAGATATTGTTTTTAAAGACCTTTCCGGCAAAACCGCCTCCCTTTCCCAGTTCCGCGGGAAAACGGTTTTGGTCAATTTTTGGGCAAGCTGGTGTGGCCCCTGCATGGAGGAGATGCCGGAGTTAAAGCAGCTCGAAGCCAAGTACGCCGCCCGCAATTTCATGATTGTTTTGATCAATGTCGAGGAAAAGGCTGACAGGATTGCCTCTTTAACCAGCTCAGGGGCCCTTCCTAGCCACGTTTTTGTGGAGCCCACGCCGGAGTCTCTCGCTCCATACGATATTAATTCGATCCCCGTTTCCGTTCTCATTGGCCCCACCGGAGAGATTAAGAAGGGGTACGAAGGGCCTCGAAACTGGCTGGACGCCAACATTCTGACCGAAATTGAGAGTCTGCTACAATGACTTTGACGGCGTGAGCGCCGTTTGATGAGATGGGGGGATGTCTTCGTTTTGCGGGTGGAAACATAAACTCAAACTTCTCGTCCTTTTCGGCGTCGCTTACCAATTTTTCTATATTCTCCCGAACTTTCGCCCCTTGTTCCCCCCGGTTCGACTTCCGTTAACCTGGATAGATCTAGCGACTCCCTTCGTACCCTGGACCTTCATCATCTACTTGTCTGACTACCTTTTGGCGTTGGCGGGAATCGCCCTTATCAAGAACACCGAGGATTATCATTCCCTCACAAGAATGGCATTTTTGGCCCTAATGATCTGTGGGACCTTTTTCCTGTTCGCGCCGACTACCTACCCCAGGCCCGAATATCCGACCGACGCCCCGTTCTTTATTCAGATGTTGATGGACCTTGTGGCTTCGGCCGATATGCCGACCAACTGTTTTCCCAGCATGCACGTAGCCCAAGCGGGGGTCTTCGCGTGGGCATCGCGCAAGCTCGGCAAGAAGACCACTATTCTCTTTTGGCTATGGGCAATTCTTATCTGTTTCTCTAC
The DNA here is from genome assembly GCA_038325205.1 of Bdellovibrionota bacterium. Taxonomy (GTDB): domain Bacteria; phylum Bdellovibrionota; class FAC87; order UBA2466; family UBA2466; genus JBBQIT01. Next base: position 3,480 of record JBBQIT010000256.1, on the reverse strand, counting down.
GATGACCACTAAGCAACACTACTTCGTGGACATCATCGGGGGACTATTGGTAACCGCGATGGTAGCTTTCGTGGAATGGGCGCTTTTTGGAAGCAAAAGACTCCAAACCTGGGTAGCCCGCGCCAGGCAATAAACCCTCGGTTCCCTTCTTTTCCCCAGACCCATGATTTTTGTCACTAAAGCCCGGCTGTGATAAGCAGTGCGGATGAACTTTTCGTTCTCTACCCTTCGACTCGTTGAATCGGAATTAGAGGCGGATTGCGTCCGAGATGACGTCACCGCCCGGCTTCTTTGTGGGAAAGAGATCCCCGCCCAGTCGTGGGTAAAAACCCGCGAGGCAGGAGTCTTCGCGGGGCGTTCTGTCGTCGAGGCCTTTCAGCAGATATTTAAAAATGTAGTGGAGTTTCAACCCCTTAAGAAAGACGGCGAGACCATCCAACCGGGTGAGCCTGTCCTTGCCTTCTTCGCCGATGCCATTTTAACCCTGTCATTGGAAAGAACCCTGCTCAATTTCCTGAGCCACACTTGCGGTATCGCTTCGCTCACTCGAAAGTTTGTCGCCGAAGCCGAAGGGTCGGGGACGACCATTTTAGCGACCCGTAAGACACTTCCCGGCTTGAAAGAGCTCCAGCTGGAAGCCGTCCAGGCGGGAGGGGGACAAATCCACCGCAGAAATCTTAGCGACGGAATTCTTATTAAGGACAATCACCTCGCGTTTTCGGCGGAGACCGAGATTTTGGACCGCGCGGCTAAAGAGCGATCGCCGCTACACGGAGTTGAGATTGAAGTCCAAAGTTTAGAACAGTTGGAACGAGTGCTGGCGGCGAAGCACTTGCCGAACATCATCATGCTCGACAATCTCAACGTCGAAACCATGAAGAAGGCTATCCAACTTATCGATCGCAGGGCTCGGATTGAAGTCTCTGGCGGAATTAAACTGGAACAGGTGAAAACCATTTCAGCTCTTGGAGTCGACTACATCAGCGTGGGCAGTCTAACCCATTCGGTTCGCGCTCTTGATCTAACGCTAGATACGCAATTTAAATCAAAATGAATCGAATGCTAGAGACAGACGCCCTTGTGATCGGAAGCGGAGTCGCAGGCCTTTCTGCGGCACTTGCTACTGCCGACAGTGGGATCGAAGTCGTCGTTATCTCTTGCGCTCCCGAACTTGAAGAGACCAACACTAATTGGGCTCAAGGCGGAATCATTTATAAAGCAGATCCCGTGGAAGCCCCCGGCGATGCGCAGGCGCTATCCGACGATATTTTGAAGGCTGGTTGTGAGATCAATTATACGCCAGCCGTTCGACAGCTCGTCGAGATGGGCCCACGTCTCGTCGACGAAGTTTTGCTCAAGAAAGCCCAAGTCGTTTTTGATAGGGACGGAGATAAGTGGAATCTCACCCGCGAAGGGGGACATGCTAGTTCCCGTATTCTGCACTGGGGAGACCAGTCGGGAAAACCTATCGAGCAGGGGTTACTAAACGCTTGCAAAGATCATCCTCGCATTCAACTCATCACAAAACATACCGCAGTTAACTTACTGATGACTTCCTATCATCCCAAAGACGAATCGCGCCTTCACGAAAAAGCGCGATGCTTTGGCGCTTTCGTATTTGATCAGACCACAAAAGAAGTTTACCCGATCTTTGCTTCTCACACGGTACTTGCGACCGGAGGCTTGGGTCAGCTTTATCTTCACAATACCAATAGCAAGTTTGCTCGTGGGGATGGAATAGCGCTGGCTCATCGTGCCGGATGTCGTTTAGAGAATTTAGAGTACATTCAGTTCCATCCGACGACCTTCTTTCATCCCGCCAGCCGCCGATTTTTGATCTCTGAAGCTTTACGGGGTGAGGGTGCGGTAATTGTGAACCAAGCAGGAGAACGCTTTCTCTCGCGTTATCTTCCTGAATATCCCGTACCAGAATTGGCGCCTCGCGATCGCGTCGCCAAAGGGATTCATCAAGAGATGCTTTCGACCGGGGCTCCGTGCGTCTACTTAGACATCAGCCACCGGGATCCGGACTGGATTCGAGAGCGATTTCCTTTCGTGTATAAAAGCTGCTTGCAGTATGGAATCGACGTCACGAAGACCCCCATTCCTGTCGTTCCCGGAGCTCACTATAGCTGCGGCGGCGTTTGGACGGATCTAGAGGGAAGAACTTCTATCCCACGGCTGTGGGCAGCAGGCGAGACTGCCTGCACCGGACTTCACGGAGCCAATCGTTTGGCCAGTACCTCGCTTCTAGAAGGATTGGTCTGGGGCCATCGGGCGGGTAATGCGATTGCGGAAACCCTTGCCGAACAATCCAAGTTCTCTGCTCCAGAGATTGAGAGTTGGAAGAGCGAAACGGCTACCGTGGACGCTTCTTTCCTTAGCCAAGACTGGCTAACGCTCAAACACACGATGTGGAACTACGTCGGCTTAATTAAAACCGATGCGCGTTTGAAACGTGCCGAAGGGATTCTCACCGAGTTAGATCGTGGCATTGACGTCTTCTACCGCAAGGCAGCTTTAAGTGATGCGCTGATTGGACTTCGTCATGCTTCTTTAGTAGCGTTGTTAATTCTCGACGCTTGCAAAAAGAACACAAAATCGCTCGGCTGTTACCAGCGAGAAGAATGGGAAATATGAAATTTGGTCTATTGGGTTGGCTCTTACTCGCCACACTATCAAATCTGGCCTTTTCCGCGGAAACCATAGCTCCAAAGCTTGCCAGAGAATATATCAATCGTCCCTTCACGCTTCCTAAGGGACTTCATCGAGCTGAACTTTGGGTCTTTAATGAAGTGACAAGTGATAACCTAACGACTGACACCACTTTCACTGTGCCAGTACCGGTGTATGATCTCGCCATCTCGGACGACACTGAACTCGTATTCTTTCCGCTGCCAGTAGGAATCAAGCATGAGTTTCTAAGAAACACCGAACAGCAAATCGGATTTAGCTTTTTCTTGGGCTACAGCTATCGAGATACCACTGGGTTCAAGTTGCGACCGACTGGAACCGCTTTTCGAAGACAGTATTTGCTTCCGACGCTCTCTTTGGACATGGAACTAGTGATCAATCCAGTAATCCCGTTGAAAAGCGGAAACGAAACGCTATTTTCCTCGTCGTTAACGCTAGGTCCGCTTTGGCAAGTACATCGCCACATTGGATTGCGTCCGACATTAACTCTGGCACTCTCCCAAGCCCCATACCTTCCTCCGGGAACTTATGTCGAAATGCTAGAAGCCAGACGACGCCCCGCCTCCGATACCAGGTTCACGCTTCCTATCGGACTCTGGGCAGGTTTTAGCGTGAGCGATTCAATTGATCTTTCGGCTAACTTTGTAACGGATGCGATTGGGCAAGCGCAGGGATACAAAAACACGATGGTGGCTCTCAAGGGTATGTACACATGGTAACCCCAAAAAAAGAAGACTTAGATCTAGGTAATAACGTTAGCGTCAGCGCTAGCTTTATTGCCTATGT
>JBBQIT010000255.1:0-6475 GCA_038325205.1 Bdellovibrionota bacterium | reverse complement strand
GATTTCTTATCCAAATTATTGATAAGCTCGGCCACCGCATTTACTCCACCGAATTGGCCATGTTGGACTTTGCCAAGGGTCAGAAGCTCTTTCTTTAAGACTTCGTCCAATTCATCCATTTTCTCTGGAGTAACGTACTCTAAATTCGCCATACGCAGGACAACTTCGGTACGGATAGAATCAGGGAAATTGCGGATCATCGAGATCTGCTTATCTAGATCTAAGTGCGCCACGATGAGGGCTATCGTTTGCGGATGCTCCTCGACCAGGAATTCTGCTAGAGTCTTGGAATCCACTTCGTCTAGTGCCGAGAGAGACCGACGCTCAATAAGGTTGATGGTCTTGGAAGAACCAAAGATCTGTTTCGCCCGTTCCTCACCAAGCCCCTTAGTAACCACTTCAGGACGAGTTAAGTTGTCGTCAAAGATGATCTCTTCTTTTTCGCTGATCTTAAATAAAAACTCTCGCAATACCGTATTGATCAAAGAGATTGGAGCCTTTTTCATGTGGGTCATGACGTTGAGCAATTTTCGAACATCAGCATCCTTCATGTTCTTCATTAGGGTGAACGAATTATCTTCGCCCAGGACATTCATGAGAATGGCGGTTTTTTCCAAACCGCTAAGAGATGCTTTTTTGGCTTTCAACATAATCTCTCCGTCATGCGGCCTCAGGTTTTGGCATGGCGGCGTCATCGTCTAGCCAGTCCTGGACAATTCGGAATCCTTTTCGTGGCGCCAGACCAAGCTTATCCACAATGCGTTTCTTTAGGTCCTCTTCTTCTTTCTTATCCAAAGGCTCGCTCTCTTCTAAGACAGAAGCAGCTTTGGTAAGAGAGAGGACGCCATCGTCGCGACGAGCGGCTTCGATTTCGGCAATGGTCTTGGGAAGTAAGTTGATCTCTTTTTGAACGTCCGAAAGCGTTGCCCATTTAAGGAAGGGACGTACCACCAGCAGGAAGAAGAGAAGCACTACGACGGCAATCAAACCGTTGCGTATGAGCTGGTGAGTAAACTCTTGCGTGTTCACAGTGCCAGCAGGAGCCACTTCGTCTTGCGTCGATAAATCGGTAACTTTAAAGGGAAGGGAACTGATGTTGATACTATCTCTGCGTTGCGAGTCATACCCTACGGCGTTTCCGACAATCTCTTGAATGCGCTTTAGCTCCTCTTCAGAGCGAGGCGTGAAGACCTGGTCGGTCTTTGTGGCACCTTTTGCGTAGTAACCATCCACCACAACCGCGACGCTTAAGCGTTTGATGCTTCCCGAGGGTTTGTCGACCGTTTGAATCTTTTTGGGGATAGCGTAGTTCTTATTCTCAACATTGTGCTCGCTCGTCGTATTTGCCATTGGCATCGGAGGATTTTGAGCCTCGGCACCAGGAAGATTGGAACGGCTGCCTGGAATTCCTATGGGATTTGGACGAGAGCCATGGCTATTCTCCTCGTTCTTAATCGCATTGCGAACTACAGCCTTTTCGGGATCGTAGGTCTCTTCGGTGGTATTTACGCGAGAAGGATCCATCTCAGCAGTCACTTTGGCACGAACTTTTCCAAATCCTACGATCGGTGTTAAAAGTTCTACGACTCGCTTTTCATACTCGGATTCGATCCCGCGTTCCATTTCTAACAGCGAGCTGGAAAGGCCCTGATTGTTGTCGTCTTCAGGCCGGTGCAAAAAATTGCCCTGAGTATCCACGATGGTAATTTCGTTTACCTTTAAACCTTCGACAGCGCTTGCTACCAGATGTGCGATTCCGTTGATCTCGCCTTTAGAAGGGTTTTGTCCTTGTCTTAGTTCCAAAACCACAGAAGCTTTCGGAGCTTCTTCTTCTTCTAAAAAAGTCTTTTTGGGCGGGACCCTAATATGGACTCGAGCTCGCCGAACGGAAGCTAGCCGCTCAATAGAGCGGGTAAGTTCCCCTTGGACAGCTCGGACGTATTGAATTCTCTGGACGTAACTCGACATGCCTAGCGTCGAATTATCAAACTTTTCAAAACCCACTACTTCTTGTCCAGGCAATCCAGCCTTGGCCAATTCCATGCGGGCGGTGGCTACTTTGCTGGCGGGAACCGAAATACTTCCGCCGTCGTTAGAGGTTTGATACGGAATGCTTTGCTCTCCCAACTTTTTGGCGATGGCTTTGGAATCTTCCGCTTGAAGTTCGGAGTAAAGAAGTTGGTACGGGTCTTGGTTCATGACTACTGCGGTAACAACCCCCGCAACGCAGACCAATCCCCCAATGATGCCGATGAATATCTTCTTCTTAGTAGATAGCCCTGCCATGTAGACAGAGAAACCCTGTATCCAGCGTTGAAGTGTTTCGTTCATAGTTGATTAGTGAGAGAGAAAACGACTATTTTCCGTTATCAGATCTGCATGCGCATGATTTCTCGATATGCATCGAGGGCTTTATTTCTAACTTGGACTAAAAATTTCATCGCACTTTCGGCCTTTTCGGTAGCGATCATTGCTTCATGCAAGTTTTCGCTCCGGCCTACGGCCAGTTCTGTCGTCGCCTTATCTGAGGCACCCAACAGGTCATTTACCTTGTTGATGGATTGATTGAGCTCTTGAGAGAAGCTAGATTGACCAGCCTCAGTCCCTTGCTCGACATTCGATTGGTGCATCAACTCGCGGGTATTACCGAGACCTGAGATGGATGAAGCTATTGCGTGTACGCTCATTTATTATTTCCTTCCTATATCAAGGGCCTTAGCCATCATTCCGCGCGCAATATTTACGGCGGTGACGTTGGCTTCGTAAGTTCTACTTGCCGTAATCATGTTCACCATCTCTTCCATGGTGTTTACATTCGGCATGGCTACAAATCCTTCGGGGTTCGCATCTGGATGATCCGGGTTGTAGACCATCTTTGGAGGTCCTGAGTCCGAAACGACATCCACTACGTGAACTTTGTGCATGGGAACATCCATCGCGCCGTTCAAAACGGTCTTAAAGGATTCGACTGGTTGTGCTTCGAATACGGGATCTTTTCGACGATAAGGTCCGCCCTCGGGAGTTCGAGTGGTCTGCGCGTTGGCAAGGTTACTCGAGATAGTATTCATGCGAAGGCGTTCTGCACTTAGAGCCGAAGCGCTTACGTCTAAGGAATCGAAGAAATCAGCCATTAGCCACCTCCTCCACCACCCTCTGAAATGCAGTATTTCAGGAGAGCGAACTTTTTTGAGATTGCTTCCGCCGCAGCGGAGTATTGAATGTCGTTCTTGGTCATCGCCGACATTTCGCGATCCATATCCACCGTATTTAAATCTTGTCCGACTTCAGATTCAGCATCTTCAAAGATGATCGGGTCGACCGAAGCTATTCCTCGGTCACCGGTCGACATGCCAGCAGCTTCCGTATCAATCGCCCGTTGAAGGGAAGTTTCGAAATCAACTTTCCTTGCTTTGAAGAAAGGAGTCTCAGCGTTGGCTATGTTGTCGGCGATAACGCTATGCCGCAACAAATACATATCCAGCGACTTGGACAACACATCCACATTTTTATCAAAGAGACCGCCCATATAATTTTCCAGGGTGTAAAAAACCGCTAAAGCTTTATTGGTAGTGTGCCGATAATAGGAAATTGCAAATCTCAGGCCAGCCCTCGCACGCCTAAAAATCGCGAGAGTGTCCCGTAAAGCGGAAAAGTTTTCCCTTCTTTCGGAAAACTAATCCCCGTATTCTTTCAATTTGTTCCTAAGCGTACGTGCTGTGATGCCCAAAGAGTCAGCCGCACGAGATCGACTGCCCTTACTCTTTTCTAAAACTCTAACAATATGGTCTTTCTCAATATCTTCTAGGCGATCTGAGGCTGAGGCCAAGTTCGATACCAAAGGTTTAGATCCTGCTAAATTGTCCAAATGCTCCGGCAAGATGGCAGCACCGTCGGATAGCCAAATCGCACGCTCGATGGCATTTCTCAACTCTCGAACGTTTCCTGGCCATGAGTATTCCAGAAGTTTTTCCAATGCGCCTTCGGTCAGAGCGGGAATCGCGGTACCCATGTCATTGGATAGCTTTTTCAGAAACTCAAAAGCAAGAGCAGAAATAGCATCGGCCCGACCCCGAAGCGGCATGCATTCAACGCGAATCACGTTCAGCCGGTAATAGAGATCTTCCCGAAACTTGCCTTCAGCGATCATTTCTCTTGGGTCTCGGTTGGTGGGGGCAATGATTCGGCAATTGATAGCAATCGGGCTTTTCCCACCGAGCCTGTCGATCTCGCTCTCCTGAAGCACTCTCAATAGCTTTGCCTGGAGCGAAAGCGACATCTCTGATATTTCGTCGAGAAGAAGCGTGCCGCCTTGAGCTAATTCAAACTTACCAATTCGACGAGTGACGGCACCCGTAAAAGCTCCGCGCTCATAGCCAAAAAATTCTGCTTCCATCAATCCTTCAGGGACGGCCGCGCAGTTCACACTGACAAAAGGACCACTCGAGCGGATTCCCTTTTCGTGAATATAGCGAGCTACGAGCTCCTTCCCAGTGCCGCTTTCTCCGCACAAAAGCACTGGAGCCATCGTCTTAGCCGCACGACCGGCTAGCTCGATAGCTCTTTTCATAATGTCGTCAGCGACCACAAGAGATCGCTTGTGAAAATGCAAAACAGAGGTCATCGATGTAGTCCTTTTCGAAGGCTTATGGTGACATGATTTTGATTTCGTTCTGGGCAAGCGGACTCCAAAACGGGTCCCTAATACTCACTAAGTCTTCCCAGATCTTTCGAGCCTGTTCCTTCCGATGAAGGTGAAAGAGGCACTTTCCTAAACGGTATTTGGCGCCTGCCGCCTCTTCGGAGTGACTATCGAGCTGTAGCGCATTCTCAAGCTCTTGTCGGGCCTGGCTCCACTGCGAAAGCTCAAAGTAGGCTCGTCCGGAAAAGTAGCGGTAGGGGGCTAAATCTTTTCCTTTTAAGCCAGTTTTAAAAGATTTCTTCAGAAGGTCAGAAGCTCTTCCCCAAGTTTTTCCCTGCACGGCAACCTGATAGAGAGTATCCAAAGATTTTTTTCGAGTATCCACCGTCGACCGGTCATAAAGAGCCGATCCCATCTCATAGGCTTTGGCGAATTCTCCACGGGATTGGTAGATCTTTAATCGGGAATCAAGGGCAGCCCCTAGAAATTCTGGCTCATGCACTCTAACCAAAGCTGCTTCAGCATCTGAGTAATGTTTCTGGCTAAGTAAGGCTTTGCCCGACGCTAACCAAAGATAGTCACGCACTCCGGGAGGAAAATCTGAACTAACGGCTAAAGGCGCCCTTGCCGCGTTACCCGCGTTAATCAGCTTTTTGAGTCTTGCCTCGTCGCCCGCTTGATAGGCCGTGGCTAGCCAAAATCCTGAGACAGAGGGGTCGATAAAATCTTTGAGCAAAGACTCCTGCTCTAGGTACTGAATCGCTACTGCCGTGGGCTCGGTCGCTTTGGCTAGCGCTGTCACGAATCCAATCGTTAAGCGACGCCGCATCTTTGCGTCAGCGACCCCGGGAGAGAAAAGTTTGGCGTCCTTCCAAGCGTCTAAGAGATCGATCCCTTTTCCAACGTCGCCCTGGGCGACATCCACATCAAACCGTTGCATCAGCCACCGAGCGTAAAGTTCGTGCCCTTTGGCTTCATATCGCGACCCTTTTAACCAAAGAGCGTCGGCGCGCTGGAAAGTTTCCAACATTCTTGAGTCGGATACCGGCTTGCCCATTTTCGGATCCGGTGCCGCCTCGGCGTTGCCCACGGCCTTATTTTGCAAAAGAGCGACCAAACGCTCTCTAATGAAAGCCGCCATGGGTCCCTGATTTATCGAAAAGGGGGCTCTATCATGCAGACGGATGAGATAATCGAGCGAAGCTTCATTCCCATCGTCAAGGAGCACCAACCCTTTTTCTAAATAGGCTGCTGCTCGCATCGGTTCGTCCGAGATCTGATCTAGACTTTCATCGATAATCTTAAGACGGCGCTCCTTTTCTTCTTTAGGAGCGGTAGCGTAGTCAATGAGAAGCGCGTGGACTTCTGAATAAATTCCTGGAGGAGTATGGGAAGCAGTCTCTTTGATAGCCAGATAGTCACCGATAATTTTCCCAACGTCATTCGTCGTACGAAATTGGACGTCCGCTAGTCGTTTTTGTGCGTAAGGAACACAGGATTTCGGGACGTCCTTCGCTTTCAAAAATTCCGTATAATAATACTTCGCCTTTTCTAGTCGTTTAGCCTGGTAGTTAATCTCGCCCAAACTATAAAACACGCTGGGGAAACTCTTACTCACGACGCCAAAGCTGGAACTATAGATAGCTTGATAATCCTTCTCGGGACTCTTTCCATCCCGCAACGCTTTAATGTCTGCCAATCGGATCTCAGCGCCTGTGCGAAGTCGCGAGTTTTTGCATTTTTGCAGAAGCTGCTTAAAGCCGGCTTCCGCCTCTTTAAACTCACGCAAATGAAACTCAGACTCGGCCAATCCTATTTCGAAAACACAGGAGAGTT
>JBBQIT010000254.1:0-6480 GCA_038325205.1 Bdellovibrionota bacterium | reverse complement strand
ATTGATAGTAGCCTAGTGGGTGAACGTAGGAGTGAACTGTTTATCGCTGCATTCTATATTTTATATTTCTAACTACGGTGACTTTTTCTGGTGTTTGGGCGAGATTTTGTGGGAATTGGTCAATGAGAAGTTTAAATAATTGGCGGCGGCGATCGGGAGTCAAACCCTGAAGTTGCACTCCGTGCAGGTATTCGCAAAGTCCTACCGTTTCGCCCCAACGAACTTCGCAACGAATGGGATTTAAGTGCAAGGCTTCTAACTCTTTTTTGAGCTTTCCATTCTGGGAATCAAACGTACATTCTAAATAGACTCCTTTTCCAATGAATCTGTTTAAAAGAATTTTCATTCCATTCTCTGAAAGGTCGACGAGACTTCCTACTACGTCATTGCCCACCTGAACATTAATGGTCCCTACTTCACAGGCTAGACGTTTTTCTTCTCGGTTTAATTGCGCGAATTTTCGGTACGCATCCAGCGCGTTTTTACGAAGGGATTTATTAAATGGGAAAGCGTCGACTTCGGTAGCTTCGACAAGATTACTAAAATGTTTAATGGCAATCCAACGTCTTTCAAAGCGAACGCCCAGTAGCGCCGGATCTAAAATCATTTCTTTGGTCGCCGAACCTATCATGATCGAATACGGCTCGGCAGCGGATTCTAAACGCTTCGCAAAATTTACGCCGTTACCGATGAGAGTAAGATCAATTCGCTGATGATTCCCGATATCTCCGATATAAGCGGCTGTCGTATTAATACCGATTCTAAGGGGGTAGACGGCAGCCGCTTTGGCGTGGGCCGAGATATTTTCAGCGGCGTTGCTCTGTTGAATTTTCGCCGCGCAACGAATGGCTCTCTCCGCATGGTTTTGATTGGCAAAGGAATTCGTTTCCTCTAGTCCGAAGAAGCACAAGACTCCGTCTCCAAGCGTTTTATCCACTACCCCACCAAACTCGTGGATCGTCTCAGTAAACCGGCCCAGCATCGCTTTAAGTTCTGAGAACACTTGGTGCGGGGTCTGTCTTTCAACCACTGAGGAAAATCCGACGATATCGATGAACATCACAGAGACGATTCGTCCAGTAGGCTCAAGCCAGCTGGAGGTTGGATTCTGAAGCAGTTGATCTAGCGTCTCTTTAGGAACGGAGCCTTCGAAAGCTTCTCGCAGTTTCCTCGTCCTTTTTTCGCTTAGCATCGCTCGGTAGAGATAGAGTCCCAGGGAATTGAGCGTGAGCGATAAAGCTTCGAAAGTCCAAGGAAGCTCGATTCTAAAGTAGGAGAAAGAGAAAAATCCGGTAGTTAATACGGCAACGTTTGTTGCGAAAAGGAAAAGCCAGAATCGAGTTCCTTTTAAAAAGGATCCCCCAAAAGCCCCCAAAATACCGGTCAGAATAATAAGCAGCCAACCCCAGGATAAGGGCACAAGCCATTTTCCGGTGAGAACGCTATTGATCATCGCTACGGTGAGCAGGCCTGCCGGTTGAACCCCTCGTGGGGTGGAAAGCATTTGTTGGTTTCCTGTGAAGTGGGAAGTCAAAATGACGACGACGCTATCGACCGGGAGGGAAAGAGTGACTGAAGGATCTTCACTCGCTTTTACGAGCGAAGCAAAGGAGACCATCTTTTTCGTAATGCTTTCCGGTTTGGGAAGGTCAACCAACACTCGTCCTTGAGAGTCCAAAGGAACCGAAGTGTCGTTAACAAAAAGTCCGTCCTTTTGAATCCTAACGCGATTAGAAACTAAAAGGGGGGAAGCAAACAGAACTCTATCCTCTGGCAATCGAAATCCTAGATTGGAGAAAGCTTCATTGGTGTACAAGAGATGTCCGATAGCAGAGAAAGCATCGACAATTTTGGGATGGGGACCATAAGCGATGCTTAAGCTTTCGGGAAGTAGTGAAGCCTTTACGTCGCTTGAATCGGTGAAGCGGCTCAATTCGAATCGCTCGCCCGCTAAGGTCAAAGGGGGGCGGTGAGGAATGAGTCCGGGTGATAGAAAAGCTCCGGCTATGGTGCGAAGTTTTAGCTTTTTCAACTCGCTAACAAATTGAGGGGCGTAGTCGATCCCCTGAGGGGTTCCAAAAAGCTTATCCACTATAGCGACTCGTACCTTTTCTTTATCCAAGCGAGCGAACACTTTAGCCCACTTCTTGAGCGGCATGTCTTCGCCTTGGAGATATTCCAGGCTAGAATCTCCCAAAGCATAGATCTTTAAGTGCGAGTCTAATTCGGGGTCGCGTCCCAGCATCGTTCTCACGGAGAAATCCACCGGTCGCGAAATGCGGTTTTGAATGCTCTGGCCAAAAGGAAATAAATAAAGGGAGAGCGCGATTAAGACGCCGCTGAAACCAAAGATCCCCGCGTGACGAAGGGAAATTTCTCGGTTCGAAGAAGGTTTTGTGATGTGAGTGACGTTACGTGTCATTGTGCCGATTGGGATCTTATCCTTATCGGCATAATAGAGAGGCGCCTACAGAGAATAGGCGGCGAATTTAAAGGGGAACTTCGTTCACTGGCAGGCGCGCGTGACTCGCACCAGATTGCCTTCTCTACCCCCAACGTCGAAATACTCGCTTAGAAAAAACGTGAAATCTTTTTGGGGCCCGTTACAGCGATCTACGACCACCGTCGAAAGTAGTCTGCCCAAGCAGACCTGGGCGAGACTGGTTTTCCAAGCATTAGAATCAACCGCTCGGGCTTGAAGGGTTCCCAAACCGCAATTGCCCTTCGAGTTTCCCGAAGCCGCTATGAGGTTCAGATGGTAAGTAGGCGCTCCCCCTTTGTCTGGATCTGGAATCAGCTGTACGAGCCGATCCCATTTAGAATCGATGACGTAGAGCGAACCGTCTTTCAGGAGGGTGACTCCGTGAATCACCATCGGGGTTTCGTTCGCGGGCCCAGAATAATTAGCGGTATCTCCAGGACTACCCGCGACTCCCCCCGCAATTCGATAAATAGTCCCATTAGATTCTCGTCGATACATGCCAAAATTCGTTCCGAAGTATAGTCTGCCTTGAGCATCGGTCTTTAAATTTGCAGGCCCGAACGGATTGGTGTTGGGATTAACATCGGAAGGGAGTAGCCCCGCCAACGAAGAGACATCAATAAGAGTAGTGACAACGTACTGCCCCGAAGGGGAAGGCGTAAGGTGTAGAATCGTTTGGCTTATGGCATCCGAAACAGCGAGACTCTGGTCTGGGAAAATCGCGATTCCTCTAAGACCGTTCGCATTGGAAACAATGTTCGATTTGGGCACCCCATTTAAGTCGGCTACCGTCTGCACAAGCCCATTAGCATCGATCTTCTTTACTACCCTCTTCAAATTTTCGTTGAAAAAGAGCGAGCCGTCCGCTGCCAAGGCGATTCCGATGGGGCCTTGAATGGAGGCTTCGGAAGCTAAAGTTCCGTCTGGAGAGTCAGCTTGCCACTTGGTAAAAGGCCTTCCTGCGATGGAGGTTAGTTTTAGCTCGCCGGTATCGGTAAGAGAGCCTTTCAGGATGCGGTTGTTTTGCGTTTCTGTGAGGTAGATCGTTCCGTCGGGGGCCGTGACCGCGTCAGTAATGCCAGCGAAGCTTTGGTTCTGGAACGTGCTGTCGGTAAAACCTCCGCTTATTCTAATTTCGTCCTCGATGCTGATTCCCACGATCCATTCGAAAGCAGAAAGGACATTCCCGTTTTGAATGGAGAGTTTGGCAAGCCGAGAAAGGAAAGCGCCATTATCTTGAGTGTATCCCGCGTAAACGGAACCGTCTTGGCCAACCGAAAGATTGGGAGTCAATAGCGCGTTCACTTCCCGGGCTGGATTTGCGATTCCCGAAATCTGAGAAAGCGTTCCTGTTTTCGTGTGTAGCACGAGGACTCGAGAAGTATCGTGATCTCCAACGTAAATGTCGTCGTTCAGCCCGGCTACGCTTTGAGGCATTGCCAACGAAGCCGCGAGAGGATTGGTCGAAAAAGTGTTTCCGGAAATACCTATGCCTATAGCCGTTTTCACGATTCCTTGGGCATTAATGCTAAAGATCTTATTTTGGGCATAATCACTGAAGTAGAGATCTCCATTGGAGAGGAACGTTAGTTGCCCGGGCTCCTGAAACGGCGTTGCCAGTCGTTGGCTGCCTTCGGTCGTTGGGCCGGGAGCGGAGGAGCCTGCAAAAATAGCTGTTTTCCCATTCGGGCTAGCCGTCCAAATCACATGGGACAAGTTGTCGGTAAAATACCAAAGGCCATCTTTCACGCGGAGTGAGCGATAAATTCTTTGAGTGTTAAAGGGAAAAATATCCACTGTCCTGACCCTAGTGACAGACTGAGGAGTAATCGTGGTCAGATTAAGAGAGACTTGATTCCCGTTTAAGACTACTGGCTGAGAAAGAACGTAGAGCGTGTAGTCGTTTGGGCCAGGCCCCGATTTACAGTCGATAGCAATTTTCGAGTTATAGCTAATCTTAGTTCGGTCGGCGGAAAATGAGCTATTTCCAATACTCGGACCACCCGTATACAGTTGGATTGCTGCCGGAGTGCGGGCTCTTCCAGGTGTCCATAAATAGACGATGTCGCGATCGGCAATGAAAACCCCTTTGTTCACCGGACAGCTCTGAATGGTATTCAGTCTTACCTGCGAGGGATTGAGAGGCGAGCGAACTAAATGAGGCAATTTCGTGTCTACCGAATTAGAAACTCCGAGGGAGGCGCCGACGCCAGAAAAAACGCTGCTCTTTGAATTCGCGGCGTATGGGGAATTGGAATCTGTCGAGAATCGAAAACTCGCTTCAGCGACATAACCATAGGTTTGAATCGAGTACGGGAGCATTACGTTATCTGAAATGGTGAACGACTGTAACTGGGGAGCCGTTACGTTGGCAGAAAACTTTAACGTGAGGGGATTAAAATCCGCCGTGGTTATCGAACAAACCTGAGTGAGATTGTCAGGAGAGACACTGCAATCGGTTTGGGAAGGTGCTGATCCTTGTACGACTTGGCTGGGTAGCCAGTTCATCGCGTACCCGTCTTTAAATCCAGCAATGGGAAATTCGCCCGCTGGCGTCGAAACGAACGAAGAACAGGTAACCAAATAGTTCAATCCCGATTGTACTTGAGAGCCGCAGCGAGCGACCATGTCTTTGAAGTTTGTGCCCCCGATCACAACAGGTCCGGTCTCGGGAGAGTCTCCCGAGCTTTCGTGGGTACAGGAAATAAGGGAGAAGGTAAGGATTGAGCCTAACAGCGCAAGTGAAGACACTGATCGGAACTTTCTCGAAAAGACGTACAACTGAAGGCTCCAGGAATAAGGTGAAGACTCCATTTTACTGGGGTTTTGTGCCAGAACTATGTTTCAGCCTGCTAAATAATTTAACACGAAAGTCTCCTTTGTAATCAACGCCTTATTGAGTGGTAAGGCTCGTTCTCAGTCGATAAAAAACGACCTTAAGGGTAAGGGATGAGGCGCATATCACACGACTATCTCGTTCGGGATTGAAGTCGTTCCAAGCTTTGCGCCGCCGCTTCTCGCCAGTCTGAGTCTCTACAAACGGAATATTCTTTCAGGATGTCTACAGACTCCTGCCATTGGGGCGATTCTTTTTTGGTATCTCCGAGACGACGAAGACAAACCGTCCTAGCCAAATTCCGAGTTTTTGGATTTTTGAGCCTTTTCAGCAATTCCGAAGCCGCGGCACCGTCGAATGATCGAAGGGCGTCGTTAATGGCATTGAAACTGGCACGGCCATGAGAGGGCGCCAACGCCAGCAAAGGTATGAGAGTCCTCACCAAGACATCGTTCTCATATCCTTCGACACAAGTAAGCAAGTCCAGAAGGTCTCCGGTGGCTTCGGCCCCGACTTCTTTCAAACTAGCCAATCCGGTTAGGGTATCCTGGACTTCACCGATCTTCTCTTTAGGGGCGGTACAGCGAGCGATCTCCGCTCTTATCTCGTTCCGGAATAAGGACACCATCTCGCTACTAAGGTTTGCGGCGGCTAAATCTTTTCGAAGCGAACCTTTTAGATCTTCACGTCCGTGCATTAAATGATATTTCACCTGGGTGAGCCACTCGCTTTTCACCGGAGGCAAACTCAGATAGGGCAAAGTGCGATGGGAGTAGTTTTCACAAGTTTGATTTCGCATACAATTTCGCATCCAAGTTATGACGAAATTTCCTAGCCAAACCTTGCGTTCCTCGGACAACGGCAGCTTCCAAAAATTATCAATGATAAAGGTGGCGCCTTTCGCGCCGGGTTGGAACCGAAGTAGTTGATCGATAACTTGCGGAGGCAACGCTTCGTCGCGATCAATCATTTCGGCGGCTCGCTTTTGGGCTAAATCCACCTGATAACCCGCGATCTGAAAGGCGAGTCCATCGTTATAGGATTTCACCTCGAGACTTAAATTGGCCGTCCAGGCTCTTTTATTCGTAAGGTTGACGCAGGTGATCGTGTAGTTGGTTTTGGGAGCTTCTCGATTGGGCATTCCTTCGATCTCACCGCTGGG
>JBBQIT010000253.1:0-6492 GCA_038325205.1 Bdellovibrionota bacterium | reverse complement strand
GTGGCAATGAGCGCCTTTCCTCCACTGGTGGTGGGAAAGGTGGGGTCATCTCAGGAGTTCGAGGACTTTCGCTGGTACCTTCATCAAAGGGAACTAATTGTGAAGTGCTAATCTCGAACGGACTCTTCATAATTCATTTAAGCCTGCAGATCTTATTCCCTCTTGCTCAGCCACGAAACAAAAGTGAAAAGCGCCTATCTTTCATTCAAAAAAGGGAGCCCACACGAAGCTCAAGAAATAGGCCTCGTTATGGTGCAAACAAAATGGTCATGATCTGTCCAAGCACTGTTCAGAATGGGTGGTCCCAAGAGTTGACAAGGCTACCGCCACGCTATTCTCTGACCTATCTTTAGGAGTGAAACTTGGGAATGAGACCTCTCGCGTTGATTATTGCGCTATTTCTATTGTGTGGCGACGCCGTTCGAGCCAATAACGAATCCAATTTCTGTACTAAAGCTCGAGAGCCTGGCTTTCAAACCGAAGCGGATGATGAGCGCCCTTACCTTTGCCAACTCCCTCAGAGGATCAAGAAAAACGTCCCTGAACTCTACTGGTGGTCGCCAGAAAAATATGTAGCATGGCTAAAAACCTTTTCTTTGAAACCAACCGCCACTCTCAACCTAGGAAACGATTTAAAAGAGAGTCATAGACTCGCGAATGCTTATGTCCTCGATCCTAATGCATGTCACATTTACTCGTCGATATCTCCCAGTGTTCAAAAAAATGCGCCCTATTTAAAAAACAAACGCACCTGGATTACGCTGGACTCACAAGACCTGCTTTTGAAATGCGAAGAGATTGGTCAGACACTAGCCAAAAATGGGGAGCCGCTTTGTAGTGTCATCGAACTAGCAGGTCATTCGACTCAGTCCATCGGACTCGATACGGTATTTGGAATCGATGAAAGGAAGGGAAAGAAAGTGATCACCCCTTCCAAGGATTATCTGAAGTCTTTGGGCAAATGCCTGAAAACGATTTCCTCTTATCAAGCACCAGTCTTCTTCAGCACTTGTGGTGGCGACATCGAGGTCGTGAGCCCCGGTCTAGGGCCTACTCACTACTGGCCCGGCAAAGAAAAGCGACAGCAGGAACTGGCAGATCTCTTTCAAATGCCCGTTATCAGCGGAATCGGTTTTGTCGACGGAACCCCAGAAGGCGGCGTGACGTGCGATAACGGCTGGCACTTGAGTGAGCCTTAGTAAATTAACTTTTTATAGTGGCGATAACAAAAATAGCCGTAGACTAACCCTAAAGCACCCTACCCTTAAGTTCATGGGTATATAAAATGATATTGGTTATTTAGTTAATGATGAGGGGGCTGGAGAAGGAGACGGCGCACCGTCAGCGGCGGCAATCGCACCATCACATGGACTTGGAACTCCTCGAATTTCGGAGACAACTCGTCGTAGCATTAGGACCGACTCGCCAAGATCATTTCCGGCAGTCACCACAATGACCTGGTCCACCTTAGGTCGATTGGCACGGATGATGGTTGCCACAGGAAGTTTTCGCTCCTGCACTATCCCCATGTCGTCGATAAACCGAGAGCGGGCGTTGGTTAACAGGCTCTCCCCCTCATCTCCGCTCGGAGCCACACGAAGAATGGATCTCGGCACTACCCAGTACGAAAGCCGAACCTTTTCTCCAACCCGAGATTTTTCTAATTTCTGCATTTCATGAGGCGCTACAATGACCGCATCGTCCCCTTCGTAACGGTCCACATAGACGGGATACAAAAGCTGTTTACCGCTATCAAACGGACTTTTACCAAAATCGATTAGAAACCTCTGTTGTTTCAGATTTACTTCATCCAAATCAGGAAAAATATAATCGCCATGGATGTATTTCAGTTGAGGCTTTCCGTCCCTCCACCCTTCCAGCGTAGCGCGTTTCGAATAACCGCCCTCCTCGAACTCTCCTCGCCGATTTGCGACTGGGTCTTCGTGAGAGTCCCCACCGGTCCGGGCAAAATCACCAAATTTAACTTTCAGGCCTACTTCTTCCGCGAGCCGACCACGAATTCTGCTGCTCCAGCCGATTCTCATATAGGGATAGGACATCTGGCCAGGGGAAAACCCGCCCGTGCTTCGCTCCACGCGAACCAAATCGGATCGATGGGCGGCGTGGTAACCAGCCAGATCTTCATACGAGTGAAGTAGCTGGTCAGCGGTAAAGGCGGTTCGAACGACTCCATCCTTTCCCGTAAACGTCAGACGATAAAGGTCAAACGGAACGAAGCTGTCTCCATTTACAGGGACATCAGCGGAATGCACATGTTCCACTTTGGCCGAGTAGTACTCACTGTCGCCATTGCTGTCCTGGTAATAGACGACCACACGGTTCGGAGGGAACGCGAACGTCGATAACGACATCAGGAAAGCAAGCAGGATGAGAGGACGCGACATGAGGACATTTTACCATCTCCACGTCGGATGTCACAGAGCCCAAGACCAGGCATTAGAAGCGTGTTAAGGACAGGCCATCGACGTGCCCTGGAACTTATAGTTTGCCGCTGGCAGAGTTAGGGTAAATCCGTAATCATCGAAGTTCCAATGGTCGTTGGTGTCTGTCGTCTCATTGTCGTCATTGGTAACCAGCGAAAGACTCTTCCCGCTCTTGGTAAGTTTCATATACGGAAAGTCTTGAGGCCGTGTGGTGTCTCGAAAGACCCCTACTGCAGGTGGCCATGCGGCAACAGGCCCCATGGTTCCAGCCACTGTCACGATACGTAACTCATTACAGGCTGAAGGATCGGCGTTGACCGTCAAGGTGATATCTCGGCTAATCGCGCCTTCGTAATTACAACCAAGAAAAATGCCTACGCCTTTTCTATCAACGACATAACCGCAGTTCGTGGAACGGCCTTTGTTAGCATTTTGCAAAATCGTAACTTTAGCCGTAACCGTTGTTTCTTTGACCGGACACACATATTCCCCTTCGCACGTTAATGAGGAGAGAAAAGTTTGCCCAAACTTAGGCATCGCGGGAACCCTCGAAAACTTTCCAGTCGCCGCATTTAATGCCTGAAGCGTGTTATTTTCCGGGCTATGGTAATTACATTTTCCGTTCGGATACCGCCCGGATCTCTCATCATCTTCGCAAGTCGAAGAGACATACCGGGCATAACCCAACATATTGCACAATAGCTTCATTTGAGCGGGATCTGCATTTCCATGATCGGTCCATTTCGTGCCACCACCGGAAGCATCCGTCGAACGACGAATGGGGGTGGTCGAGTCGACTAAGTTGTTGGGAAGTTTTCTCGAAGCTAGGGAACGAGTGAGTTGGGCTAGCAATATCGAAGGATCTCCACCGAAGGTCGCGCGGTTCGAATTTTCGGATCCGTCAGTACAAGCGCTAGGACTGCCCCCGCTCACTAAACAAGTTTGGATGTCCGCTTGGTTGGCAAGAGTCAATTTTCCGCAATAGCTCTCTCGCGAACCGGCATTCGCATAAGAGTAGTACAAGTTCGAACCGTCATAGTTGGAGGTTACTATCTTGGCTCCTAAGTCTGCGCTTAGCGTTCGAGTCACGCCAACAGGCGTTCCGGCTTCTGCGGAAGCGCTTAAAGTCCGGGTAAGCGACGTCACCGCCGCCTTCACGGTATCGCCCTTTCCCTTACCTTTATTTTCGCCAGAATTTGAGTTTGCATTGGCACTCTGGTTTGTCGCGCTAGTGTTACCCGAGCCTCCTCCAGTGCCTCCAGAGCCAGATGAAGAAGTGGTTACCCCGTTAAAACTATTTTGGAGAAGCAAGGGAAACTGTCCTGTCACAGGAGTCGTCTTATTTTTCTCAATGTAGTAGCCGCTGGTAGCCGCAAGTTCGCCGGCGTAAAACCCGCTCTCGCTGTTGAAGGCTTTACTCTGCTGCCTTACCTTTGAGAGGCTTAGCGCCTGAATCGCATAGCCGGATAGAATCAGCCCCGAGGCCAGGGCGATGCTAATGATTAGAGCTGCATCACCGTTTTGATTTTTGAGGACTCTGCGTACGTGCTTCATAATTCACCTTTAGTCCCATTGATAAACGATTCCATTTCCGAAAGGGGTCGGATTTCTAACGTAAAAAGCGCCACTATAAAGAGGTCCCACCTCGCTGCGGCTCCCGTCGACTTGGTCCAATTCATATCTGAAATATCTAACGCTGGGAGTCTTGATGAACTTATTTAGAGCCTTCGACTCAATCGAGCAGGTCCCGTTGGTAATTTGGACCGAGTCGCAGACGGTAAAATTTTTCACACCGGTGTAAGTGAGTTTGGTCTTCCATACGCCCGGAGTAGCCGTTGCCCACTGGTAAGCAAAAAGCCCGCTCCGCATGATAAATCGAATCTTGGTTACAACTCCAGTCGGAGGCTTATTGAAATCAACGTTGCACTCAAGTGACTCTCCCGAAGTAGTCACGTGGGTGCAATCCTTAGCCACTCTTCCTAGTCGACGTACAAACTTTTGCGCTTCGATCACCGAGGATTCTGTGGATATTTTGTCGGTGACCTCAGCATTTATTTTCGAAGTGCTGGAGACCACGCGAGCCAAAGTAATGGCAGCGATGACACCGAGGGTGCCCACCACTAGGACCTGCAACAAAGTAATGCCTCGATTTCCTCTAAGCGTTACCATTGCGGAATCACTCCTGAGAGAATCACTTTACTCGGTTGACTGGGATTTCCCTTGGGCTCTACCCAAGTCACACCAACACTCACCATTAATCGTTCCGTGGCCGCCCCGGGGGCATATGTCGTTGCCGCCTTATTGCAGTACTGAGACTTCACCACAGGCGGATCTACCGAAACGTCCATCACTTGAACCAAGTAATACCGGTTCCCTGAAAAATTGGCAGAAGAAGAGCCTAACTGACTAAAAGGCAGATCCGCATTGGGATCGGGATTTAGGAGCGACGCGTTAGCGCTTGTAGAGTGTGCTCTATCGAGTAAATTAATATGCGCGCACAAAAAGTACGGGCTTAACCCGGCGTTAAAAGGATTTGTAGCAAGGTAATTCAAAATATCGCTTCCTTTTTGAGACTGAAAAGTCTCCATCAGTTCAGCCGCATAATTCTCTGCCAGAAGTCGTCTAGTCGAGGAGAGTTCGCTTCTGCGTGCCGACGACAACATTGAGGAAAATCCTAAGACTGAAACCACCGCGATCACAGACGCAATGATTCCGCTTATTAATGAAAATCCCCGCTGGTCGTTTAGCTTCATAGTCTGGTGTGGTTCACTATTTTCTCATGCATGACGACGAGAATCTAGCTACGGTCTCAAATTTCTTAACCAAATGGCGGAATTAGCGCAAAACCTCCATTTTTCTGTCGAACTTCTAGACGCTTTCCGGCAAGACATAACTAAGGAGACTTTTCCCAAGCATGCCAGAGACCTAATTCGAATTTAGTTGTAACTCTAGGAGATGCAGGAATCGTTGCTTGTAGTAGGAGCCGGTCGTCTGGGTTGTCGCGTGGGAAAGCTTTGGAAGCGCGGGCGAGTCACTGCGGAAACGCAAAGTACCAAGTCGCACGCCGCGCTTTTAACCCAAAACCTAAACCCGCGGACGCGTTCCCTCGAGGGTAGCTTTGACCATGTCCTATTTTCGGTGCCGCCTTCGAATGTGGCACTTACTTATGAAGACGAAGTCCTGCGTGCGCTCTCCCTTTGGAATCGCAACGGCTCTTTTGTTTTTGTTTCAAGTACTGCCGTTTATGCGGAAGAAAATGGCGGAGTGGTTGTCGAATCTTCACCTGTAGGAGATTCCCAACGTGCGACTCGCCTCCTAAAAGCTGAGACCCATGTTAAAGCCGCCTCGGGAACCATCGTTCGGCTTGCCGGCCTATATGACGAATTATCGGGTCCGCATCTTCATTACCTGGCAAATGAAACCTCTGAATTACGAGGCGATGCCTGGATCAATCTGATTCATTATGACGACGCGGCGACGCTAGTGCTCGCCACACTGCTGGGCAAGTATCCATCGATTGCTTTCTTAGGGTGTGATGACGCGCCTATCAGCCGGCAAGAGTTGACCGCCGCCTATTCCAAAGGAACGAAACAGCGGGCATGTGTTTTTTTAGGCAAGGACGGTCCCCTGGGAAAACGATGCGACAATACTTTCACTCGAGACACTTTGCACTGGCGGCCGCGCTGGACCACCTTTTCCGAATTCGCTTTAAGCCAAACTGGAAATCCCTAACATTTATGTTACTACTCTACTATGCAAAAACCTCCTGCACTCGAAACCGCCTTCACCAAACTTCTAGGAATTGAATACCCGATCATTGCGGCGCCCATGTTTCTCATTAGCGACGCCAAGCTTACGGTCGCTGTCCTCAACGCTGGAGGAACTGCCGCCTTTCCTGGATTGAACTTTCGACCCATCGAAAACCTTCGCAAAGAGATTCAGAAAGTAAAAAAAGAAACTAAAGCTCCCTTTGGTGTGAATATCATCGCGCAGGACTCTAACAAGTTGCGAGATGCCCAAATCGATATTTGTTTAGAAGAGGGAGTGG
>JBBQIT010000252.1:0-6530 GCA_038325205.1 Bdellovibrionota bacterium | reverse complement strand
GAGCTTTTTCATCTTGGGTCTGAATTTGGGTCTCTATAGGCGGCATCTCTTCTGCAGCCCACGCGGTCACTACACCAATCATCCCCAATAGAACGAGCCAAATAAATTTTGTCCGAGATTTCAAGCTACCCCCTTTGCCTCGAACGGACGAAAGCCATTCGATCCCATAATTCGATCACATTGCGCTCAATGAAGGTTAGGAGGCCCAAATTTTTGTGTGCTTTGGAATCGAAACGATCCGTGAGGCCCCCCACCTTCAACGAAACTAATTCCCTGCGTTAATTCCACGAATATTAAGAGTGACGTACAATGTCAATGCTTCAAAGCCCCCTGTGCCTGGGTTTTGGGCAATTCCTGAGTCTCTGTGCCTAGATCTAAAACCCCGTGCTAAAATGAACGTTCACTCCATCTCTATTAATGACCATAAAACGCGAATTTAAATTCCTGCTTTCCGTACTCGCCTGCGGAATTTTGCTCCATCTCTATACGTATGACGAACAACGAGTGGCACTTTTCCGGCTCCAACCCCAGCTGCAGTTAGACAGTACTTTTGATGCTTTGATTAAGAAGAATTGCCCTTCACTCATCGCAAAAAATCAAAGACCCGCAGAAAACTTCATTGCCGAAAAATTTTCGCCTAGCACTAAAGCGACCGAGTCTCGCTGCTTGGTCTCGGTGGAAACATCGCACAGCCAACGTTTTCATCTTAGAAGCCATTGGCTGTTTTTAGTTCAAATCTTAGGAGTGGATGGCAGCGTCGTTACCCAGCAAACGATCTCAGCGGAATTTCCACGTCCTCTGTGTCTTTTGCCTTTTGTAGCGCTCCTTTTCGCTCTTATTTTTGGAATTAAAGTGTGGCAATTGCGTTGGCTTCTCGGCTCTTATTTGGGGCTTCTTGCCGGAGGCAACCTGATTCAAGGATTAGACCTCCTTACTAAAAGTTTTGTTACTACACTCACCTCGGATCCCACCTTTTGGGGAATGGCTTTGATTCTTCTCTGGGCCGCGATTCAAAGATGCGCCACCAGCCGCTATGTGCCCGCTAGAATTGAAACGGGAAAAGGCCAAGGCTCCCTGAATCGTGTATCGACGATGCTGGTAGGACTATGGAATCCCGCCGTTTACACGGCACTAGGTCGCACGCTTTATCCCTTTCGCGCACAGGCCAGTCGACTGCTCATTTTCTTCAACGCTCAAGTTCTGGTGGCGACGCTTAGCCTCTATCTTCTTGGCGTTGACTTCCAAGCGCGAAAGTTTTGGGAGAATAGCCTTTCGCTTCCGCGGTATTTCGCTTTCATTATTTTCTTTTTCTACTTGTTGTATGCGTGGAAGGGGCGCACCACCAAACAGGTCCTCCTTTGGAAAATTCCTCGAATCGGCCAGGGGCTTCTCCTCATCGCTCTGATGGAAACTGCGGCGCGTTTATTCCCGGAAGCCTTCCCCCTTTTAGGACACTTCAATACGCTCACTCGGGTCGGAATCTCACTCATCTTAAGCGAGCTTTTGCCTCCACGACCTATCGACTGGAGATCGGTCCCTCGCCAATTTACTCCGGGACTCATCGCTGTTTTAGTTTCGGCGAGCATCCCGGCCTTAAGCGCTCAGTCGGGCCTTACCGATTTAGTGTTGGCTCTCTTTGATCCGAGACTTCATCCCAGCACCTTCATTCTTTTCTCCTTCTTAGCCGCTGTGGCGGTGGGATTTGTAACGGGAAGTTTCTCAGTAAGTTTCTTCGCCTTTTTCAATGTGCTTATTAATCACAGTGAACAGCCCATTTTGAAAGCGGCACTCATGGATGGCGTTTTGGTGGGAAGCTTATTGTCCCCCTTCTCTCTTTACAACCTCATCCCAGCCACTGAATTCGGCTACGATCTAAAAGATCTGCTCCACGCCAGATTCCGTCAGTTAGGAATGCCTTTGGCCATGGCTATCCTGATTTATGCTGCTACTCTGCCCGCCGTTACGATGCTTCGGCCCTTGATGTTTGTCTTCTTGTGTTTAGTAGCGTTCGCATTGGATTTGCGGCGCAATCACTGGATCATTTCAGGAAGTAGGTTTTGGCTAACGCCACGTAGCGATCCGCACTAGCACGAATCATTTCTCGCTCTTCCTCCGTTAACTCTGCCACCACTTTTGCCGGCCGGCCAAAAGCTTTAGAGCCCGAAGGAATCTTGGTATTTTGAGTGACTAAACTTCCCGCTCCCAAAAGGACGTACTCGCCTATCTCCGCCCCATCCAAAAGAATGCTCCCCATTCCAATCAACGAGAAGTCTTTGATCGTACAAGCATGAATAATAACCGAGTGTCCTATCGTGACGTTGTTTCCAATTATCGTTGGATGGCCGCCGCCGGTAACATGGACTAACGAGTTGTCTTGAATATTAGTATTGTCTCCAATGCGGATGTAATTCACATCCCCTCGAACGACGGTATTGAACCAAATGCTCGTAGCCTTCCCGATCCAAGTATCTCCATACACATGACTGCCCGGAGCTAACCAGGCTGTTGGGTCAACTTTGGGATCAAGATAACGGTGCGGAAACTGCTGCTTGAGCTGTGAAATTTCGCTCGAATGGTAGTTGTCTGATTTCTTTGGGGGCTCCGACATAGAAACCTCTTAAGTTAGATCCTGTGGCTGCAGTGATTTCGACATCGATGACTTTACCCACACAGGCCTCACCGGCATTTAGAATATGAGTCATCTTATTTTGCAAACTTCTTCCCGAGAAGTGTAAGTTCTTTCGATCCATGGCTTCTACTAGAATTTTTTGGGTCGTTCCAATGCAGTTTTCATTTTCAGTTTGCGTATAGGCATTAGAAAGATCTTGTAGCCGTTTCAATCTTTCATTTTTTATTTTTTCGTCGACCTCTTCACCGTATTCAAAAGCACGTGTCCCGGGTCGGGGCGAGTACTTAAACATATAGAGGAGCGAAAAACCGATATCCTTCGCCATCTCGAACGTTTTTTGAAAATCTTCTTCAGTCTCTCCGGGGAATCCGATGATAGCATCTCCCGATATCGCAATTTCTGGGCATTGCTTTCTTAGAGCGTCGATCTTTCCGCGATACTCTGCATTGGTGTAAAGACGACTCATTCTTTTAAGCACGGGGTCGCTTCCCGACTGAAATGGAAGATGAAGGGCCGGACAAAGTTTTTCTACCGAGCCAAACTGACTAATCAGATCCATTCCCAAATCTCGGGGATGGGAGGTTACATAGCGGATTCTCTCTAAGCCTTCCACTTCGTTGGCCGCTTCTATCAATTGCGCCAGCGTTTCGCCTGTCCCTTTACCGTAGGTATTAATATTCTGTCCTAAGAAGGTAATCTCTTTCGTCCCCTTGGCGACAAAGTTCCTAACATCTGTGATTATTTCGGCAATCGATCGGCTCTTCTCTCGGCCCCTTACGAAAGGAACGATACAGTAAGTACAAAAGTGATCGCAGCCTTTCATGATGGTGATGTATTCCGCAGGCCTTCCCGCAAGAACAATGGCGGGCTGCTGATAAGCCCTTCCGTCCGCATCCATCTTGGCTTCTAAAACTCTACGGCCTTCATTCAAAACCGAAGTGACAATGTCGCCCACTCGATCGACAGCATCCGGACCCATCACAAGATCTAAGTGAGGAATTCTTTGCAACAGCGTTCGTCCTAGGCGCTGGCCCACGCAGCCCGTGACGCCTATCACTTTTTTGGGATCTTTTTCTTTGAGCGGCTTTAGCTCGCCCAAAAGACTCAAGACTTTGTGCTCGGCCTTATCGCGGATGCTGCAGGTATTAAGAAGAATGACATCTGCCTTACGCAACTCCGGCTCATAAACGAACCCTTGATTCTGGAGCACGGATTTCATCCGATCCGAATCATAGACATTCATCTGACACCCGAAGGTCTTGATATGAATAGTTCGTATGGGTTTATCGGGCACAAGCATGAACGGCATTCTAGAGACAGAGGGGCCCGACCACAAGTGCATTGATTTTACCCCCCCTTTTTGGTTACTTGGCTCCCGTGAACGAGAATTTCCACATTGTCCTGCATGAACCGGTAATCCCCCAAAATACGGGGTCGATAGCTCGGCTCTGCGCTTGTACAGGCGCCGTCCTCCATCTCGTGGAGCCGCTTGGATTTAAGATCGACGCAGCCCGGGTAAAACGGGCCGGACTCGACTATTGGCCCCACGTAGACATCCGGGTTCATCCCAATTGGGAGGCCTTTTTGGAGAAGGAAAAGCCGGAAAGTCTGTATTTCTTCAGTAAGTTCGCTAGCCATCCTTATACGGAAGCGAAATTGACCTCCCCTACCTATTTTGTGTTTGGGAGTGAAACCAAGGGGCTGCCCAAGCCTTTCTTCCAAACCTATGAAGGCAAATTCCTGCAAATTCCGATGAGAACGAACCTTGTCCGAAGTCTCAACCTCGCGCAAGCCGCAGCCATCGTGCTTTACGAGGGAATCCGTCAGGACAGTCAGACTAGCCGCATTGTGAATTGAAGTCCGGCCCATGGTACCTTTGTTCATTAGGGGGTGAGTATGAATCGCTTTTGGGTTGGGGCTTTGGCCCTAGGATCGTTATGTTTAGGGACGGCTTCTTTCGGGATGGAAGCCCAAACGACAAAGCTTGTGATCTGGAGAGGCGGCGAAGACATCGCTGGCGAAGAGTTCATCGCAGCCAACGAAACCATCGTGGACTATCTGGCCACCCTCAGACATCCGACGCAGGGATTTCAGCACGCCGACTACCACTGCTCGGTGAAATCGCGAAGAATTTATCCTTCGGTACTTCCGTATAACAGCAGTCAGACGGGAACCCAGCAACAGTACACGACGGTGAACATGGTTTACGAACTTAAGGATTGTGTTGAGATTCTCGCTCAGCCTTAAAGCCTAGGCTTCCTTTTTAGGCTTCCTTTTTACGCTTCCTTTTCTCTGGCGCGGAAATAGATGCGAATCGGCTGGCCTTTGAAGTTCAAATGCTTTCGCAGTTGATTCGTTAAGAACTTTTCATAACTCGCCGGCACCGACTGTTTTCGATTTACGAAAAACACGAAGGTCGGCGGTTCTGTCTTAACCTGACTCGCGTAGAGAATATTAAAACTCTGATTACCCGTAGCAGGTGGCGGATTTTTCTTAACGATGCGATCCACGATCTCATTTAATCGTGAAGTCTTGACCCGCTTACGACAAGCCTTTGCCATCTTCCAAGCGATAGGAAGTACCTGATCGACGTTAAAGCCTTTTAGACCGCTGATAGGAACCGTTCGAAACTGCTTAAGCGGGTGAGCGAACTCACTATCTTCTAGAAAATGTTTCCGCTGAGGAGGAGTCAGCATATCCCAGAAGTTTAAAAGCACTATCGTAGGCTTTCCTTCACTCTCGATGAGCGAGAGCAATCGCATGTCTTGATCCGAAATCTCTTCATGACAAGCGATCATAAGCAACACGATGTCAGCCGCTCGAATCGCTCGCGTCGAAGCGTTAATAGAAAAAACTTCTAAGTCGGCCTTTTGGGAGCGAGGACGACGCATTCCCGCCGTATCTACGAAACGTACGAGTCCATCTTTCGTATCCATTTCAAAACTGATGGCATCTCTCGTCGTAA
Organism: Bdellovibrionota bacterium; assembly: GCA_038325205.1. GTDB lineage: Bacteria > Bdellovibrionota > FAC87 > UBA2466 > UBA2466 > JBBQIT01. The sequence goes on along the minus strand of JBBQIT010000252.1, from coordinate 936 downwards.
GCGGCGTGGGACTGACTCTGGATACCTCTTCCCCGCATAGGCGATTCATCAACGTCGACTTGCCCGTGTTGGGTTTTCCGATCAAAGCGATATTCAAAGTGTTGGCCTTAGGATCTACCACAGGCTCGTCGGGCAACTCTTCGGGGTAGTCAGAAATCGATTCGATAAGTTTATCGAGCCCCGACATTCTCTTTTCAGCAGCTTTCGCAGCTTCTCCTGGAGGACGATTTTTTGCGAGCTCCGCCGCGCACCATTCTTTTACTTCCGATAAATTGTGTCGGTGAGCTGCCGAGATGGGGAGCACTTCGTCGAATTCAAGCTCGGCAAAGAAAGTCTCGGATTCCGATCGTTTCGCTTCCGATTTATTCACGCACATGAGGACGGGAACGCCAGCCAAGTGAATTTCTCGAGCCAAAAATCGATCAAAGGGAGTCGGACCTACCAAAGCATCCACTACGAAAAGAACCGCATCGGCTTTGCTAAGGATAGTTCCCAAAGCTTCGGAATCGGTCTCGTCGTTGACTCCCAAAGTGTCCATCAAACGAAAAAATCCAGTGCCCCAGTCAACTTTTTCAGAAATCAAATCTAAAGTGGTCCCCGGCATGTCGAGCACGATGCTTCGGCGATAGCCCAAAAGGGCATTGAACATGCTCGATTTGCCGACGTTGGGTCGCCCCACGATGGCTATAGTAAATAAGGGAGGGTTCATTTAATTCAATTCCAAATAGCGGTGAAGCTTGTCAGCATCATCTCGCCATTGGCCTTCCACGTGTACGTGCAGCTTCAAACAGATTTGATGGCCTAAGATTTTTTCCATGTCTTCGCGCGCTTTCATTCCAATGTCTTTCAACGCGAGACCGCCTTTACCGATCAGGATTCCTCGTCGTGAATCGGAATCAACGTGAATGACGGCTCGATAGGTAGGCACTTTGGATA
>JBBQIT010000251.1:0-6550 GCA_038325205.1 Bdellovibrionota bacterium | reverse complement strand
CATCAATCGCGCTAAGATTTCCAAACCTTAAAATGATAGACGTATTCTTCAAGTTCGTAGGCGGAGCGGCCTAAGACTTCTTATGGCTCATGTAGATAGGATACTGAATAACCTCTGTAGGGCCGATAGCCTTGGGAAATTCCCAGGTCCTAAATTTAGAGATGACACATTCGCCCAGACCTTCGGAAGCAATCGTTCGATCCTTGATAGAGGCGGAAGCGACTAGCCCGGAAGGATCTACGATGAACTGAACGACTACTTTCCCGGTAGCATCGGGATGCTTCTTCAGTACCTGCTCGTAACATGCTCTGATCTCGTTGCGGTGGCTCGCCACGACAGTACTTATTTGGTCCTTACTAAGGTTCGAAGTAAGAACTCCGTGCTGCTTTGACGCGCAGCTGCAGATCAGAAGAGATGCCATCGTGAGGACGGGAAGCAATAGTTTTCGCATTGGTTAATAATATCTCAACTCCTACTTTGCGGAAAGCTCGCTCATTGAAAGTGTTGTAATATGAATCTGTCTTTACATCACATCATGACCACCGAAACCAAAAAGCGAAGTTTCTTTCGTTCTCCTCAATACGTTTTTGGTTTCCTACTTCTTCTCGTCGTTCCGCAACTCATCGCAATAACCTCTGAATTTCGAGAAGGCTTTCGTCCGTTCAAGCACGAACCCGTAAGGGTACCTTTCTCCTGGGATATGTTTAGCAATCGCGTGGAGCGGTGCGCCCTTGAATGGAGTCCCCCGCTGAAGGGGCCCGAAGGCGCTCTGGCTTCATTAAAACAGTTTGGGACTACGTTGGAATGGGACGTGATCTACGACCACGTAGATAATTATCGCGCGATGGGGTTGTGGTTGTGCGGAATGGGCGGCCCCAATAATGGAAGCCATGTTCGTTTGAAGTGTTTTTTGCCGCAAGGGACGAGGATCGAAGATGACATCGCTTGCCGTTAAAAGGTTTGGGGGTTGGGTAGATACGCGATGCCCTCGCGCTTCGTTGACCTATTTTCGTCGTGCTTTTGCTACTGTTTGGCTGGTCTATGATGTTCTCGATATCTACTTTCACGGAACCGAAACCTACCTCTGGAGCGTGGGAGCTCCTAATTTGCACACGCAGGTTCTTTCGACTCAGATTGTCTTGGTATTCTGTGAAGCTATTTTGCTGATTGGTTGGGAGTCGAAATACTTTTTTCTCTTAGCTTTCGCGGCCCGCGCCTACGAAGGGCATCTCTTTGCTATCAACGACTTTCTTTACTATTCCGTAGTGGCTCTGCTCTTGTCTCAGTGTGATACCGAGAATCTGGGCCGAGAGAGAAATCCAAAAGCGATGGCATGGCCGCGTGATGCACTCATTTTGCAGACGGCGTGGATCTATCTTTCAAGTGCCTTCTTAAAGCTAAATCCCGCTTTTCTATCCGGAGGGGATCTTTTTGTCCGCCAAAACTATATGGCGACAGCGCTTAAGTGGCATTACCCTTCGTTTTATCGGCAGTGGATTTCAACTTTAGCAGGAAACGCCGTCATGGCCTGGATGGCGGTGGTAGTGGAGTCGGCCTTGGCTTTTCTTCTTTTGGCGTGGGTATTTGCTCCCGAACGAAGAAAAATCATAAGGCCACTATGTGTGAGTTTAGTTTTAGGAGTTCATCTTCTAGGGGCACTGGCCCTTAATGTTTATTTCTTTGGGGCGAGCCTTATCGTCCAGGTGTTTTTCCTCACATGGGAACCCCAAAAATCGGCGCTTTCCCTGTAACTTTCCTAACAAACGAAAACTCCTTTCACAGGCAATTAAGGAGTTTTGACTCTCTGCCGTATTCTTCGGGAATTCCGTTTTTTCGACGAGTTAGATTCGTTACACTCAGTTCATGTTCAAATTTACTTTGCGATTTTTAATTGCGGCAACTTTCGCCATTAGCATGTATCCGTCGACGACCTATGCTGAGACGGACAAGCCTCTAGATATCTCGGTTCGCGCCGGTTTCGGTAAAACCTTTCTTTCTAATACCGATCCGGTAAGCGGTGGTTGGGTTATCGGTGGAGATATCCGCGTTCAAGTATCTGAGCATTTCGGAATTGGCGGTACGGTTCTTTACGGTTGGGCAAGTCAATACTCCTACAATAATTCCGGTGCTTCTACTTCTCAAAGCACCGATGTGCATACGACAGTCTTTGGAATAAACCCTTATTGGGTGATGAAAAAGTCAAACGTGTCGGCTAGCTTTGGCGCCATTATGGGCGCGATGATCACTTCGGTGAACACCTCTAACTATGTAAGCCCAAACACTTCTGTTTCGAGTCAGCAGTTCACTCGGGTTGCTGTGGGCGCGAATGCCGCTTTTGATCTTACGATCGGTGGGCCTGTATTCGTGACGGTCGTCCCGTCTTATGTCCATGCTTTAGGACCTGATGTGGCTCCGGGAATTTTCCAGATTTATGGTGGAGTCGGGCTTAATTTCTAAAGCTCGATAGTAGTCTCATTCGGTAGCGGAGCGCCAAGTGGTTTGCTCCGCTGCCGCAATACTGAATAGTTAAGTCGTGGCGACTCTAGCTACGGCGTGATAGCCGTTTCCGGAATAGGAGGAAATAATTTGTTCCACTTCAAATCCGGCACTTTTCAGTTTTGAAGCTAATTCTTCTTTGGCGAACTTATGAAAGTGGCCGCTATCGATCGCCTTTTCGATGGGCATCATGGCTTTACGGAGAATGCGGTAGTGTAGATTTTTTCTGGTTTGCTTCCAATACCAAGGAATGTCAGTGCGCTCATCTTCCATTTTTTTTGCGCCATCGACAATGGAAGCAATTCGATAACTTTCGCTGGGAACGCTGACAATAATTTTGCCGCCCGGCTTAATAAGATTAAACATTTCCGAGAGCGCTTTTTTACGATCGTCTACTTTACCGAGAGTGTAGAGAGAGAAATGCGCGATGGCGCCGTCAAAGGGCTTTAGATTTAATTCGTTTAACTGGCAAAGATTGCCCATTTGGAAGTTCGCGCGATCCGAAAGGCCAAACTCTTTGGCTCTCAGTTTGCATTTTTCTAGTCCCGATTCGTCGATATCAAAGCCTTCTAGGGCCCCTCCCTTACGAAGCCACTCTCCCGCATGTAATAGGAGCCGTCCGTTCCCACAGCCAAAGTCGGCGATTCGAGCATCTTCTTTTGGGGCGAGTAGCTCGAAAGCTTCTTTCATCGAACGATCGTAATTCGTTGGCATGAGATGATCGTAAAGGCCGAATCGAAACCAGTTTGACCAGAATCCGCCCATTTTCTTAAATCCCTGCTAAAGGAAGCTTCTTTTTGTAAGCTTGTCGCTCAAGTAAAAGCCTGGCCTTTATGGAAAGCTTCGGATCTGCGAGCATCTCGACAAAAGCTAGGTTTAATTCGGTGTCTGAAAGATATTTCATGGCATGCAGAGCGAAATGAGAGCGAACGATGTAGTAATATTGATACTGGTAGTGTGTAACCTTTCGGTATTGCTTTACCCACTCCACGAGATCGGTGGCGGCGTACGACAACTTACTTGGTTCACCTCCTCCACACGATATTAGGTCAGCGGCGAGAGCAAAGGTGAGAGGGTCATTGTGAAGTTTAGCAAAAGCTAATAGCTGTTGGTGGATGGCGTCATCCGCTTCTGAATAGGAGTTATGCAACGGGAGAGGAATTACGGAGATCCAATCGTAACCTGAATCTTGGTCAAAAGTTCTTACCCTGTCAGCGAATCGAAGCGATCTAGCGAGCCATTTTTCTCTTTCCACTTTAGCCGGACAGCTTTTGTATCCTTGTCCGTCTTTGGGATCCAAACAGTTAAACCAGAGAAAAGCGGTCCCGCAAGCCAAGGCCTTCTGCTGAAAATCATCCTTTTTTTTGACTTGCTTATCGATGGCGTCGTCACAAACCCCACCAAGAATATCGACCATGGGTTTGGTCACGCCGTTCATCAAATTCACCTTGGCGAGGTGAGCCCCAAGGAACAAACTTCCGAACTCGGCCGCTTGGCTCTCAGTGAAAAGTTGAGAAGTGGAGACAAAAAGAGTCGAAATGGTATCCATCTCACGAGATATTAAATCGAGGATCGCAGAGGAAGCCGTTCCATAAGTGATCTGCATTGTTTCCGACAGGCTCGTGTCTTCGTGACTGGACGGGTGACTGTGATGAATGCCAACGATCTTTCCTGTTGTCTCGTCGAAATACGGCGAGCCGCTATTTCCTTTGAGACTGAAAGCGTTGGTAACAATCCAGCTTTGTCCGCGAGAGCCTACGACCTCTCCACGCACCCATCGCTTCAATCCGCTCTTAGGATGTCCGACCAGATGGACGGTCCGATGTTGCAACTGGGCCGGAGTTAGATTTTCGAAAGTCGCATGTGCGGGGGGAATAAATTTGCTATCGGCTCTGGTTCCGAAAACTTCATCGACTGCGTACGCTTGGTGGATCACTACATCAAGAGGTACGGAAGCCTTGATCGGTTTTAAGAAGACTATTTCCTTCCTCGACTCTTTTTGCCATTGGAAATCAAAATTGATGGTCGTGAAGCATCCTTCCAGAGCACATTCGGCGTGTCCTCTGACGTGTTCGTTGGTCATGAGTAAACCATCCGCCGAAATAAATACTCCAGTACCCATTTCTCCCGCTGGTCCTTCCAGCAAAACCACGGCTCGTGAGGCTTCTTGGATGGAGAGCGGAGCTTCAAAAATATTTTTCACTCGGGAATAATCGGAGCCGTCGACCGGGGGAGCTGCATGGAGAAGACACGAATAGGTGGCCACAAGTAACGCCAGCACCGCAAAACGAAGTGATTTCGGAATAGACAAAAGGACCTCTTTTAGAAAGCTAAATAATGCGATGCATTATAGCGATCTTCAGGATTTTGTCCATCGCCGAGTACCTTAACTAAGTGACCGAAATATCATGTTTTTTAACTAAAGCGAGAGGGGTGCCGAGGGAGCCTCTTTTTTCAACCCCGCTCAAGACGAACTGTTCCTTTGGGAAGGATCTTGTCGGGCGCAAAGTACTGATTGAAAAAGCCGTGTAGGCCAATACCGCCCAAAAAAAGAGCCCACAAAAAGCCATGTGCTGAATTAAGAAATCTATTCGTTCGGAAGATCCATTGTGCCCGATGGAGAAGCGAAGCTCCTGCCCTCCCGTAAAAGCCTGTCGTTAGCCTCTTTTGAGTGATTGGCAGACCACTTGAGTTTATTGTCAGGAGTAACATTGACCGTTACTTTTCCCAAATCGGCCCTCGAAATCTTACCCTGGGCGACTACCGCATCGCCGATTAGTTTTTTAAGTTCCGCTAATTTACTACTTCCCTCTTGCCATTTCTCCTCGCGTTTCCAAGACTGAAAACCTCTTCCTTTCGGAAATTCCTTATCGAGAAACCCCTGCAATATTTTCTGTGGGTCGGCGACCGCACGACACCCCAGCTTCTCCAACGCCATTTTAATATCCTCTTTATGTGGGGCAACTGGCGTAATTGCCGCATACAAGGAATCTTCCGCATAGCGATCGCTAAATTTGTCGAGACCTTCCGCGGCGCCTGATGCGGCGACCGCATTTACTCCAATCAATTTGCCTATCCTATCATCTGCGTCGATTTCAAACGAAGGTGCTCCACTATCTCCTTTTCCCAAAGCATTTGGGCCTCGCTCGGCCCAAATGAGATCGGAGGTCTTGTTGGCTTTTTCGATCCGTGCTCGGAGATCCTGACTTACCTTTTCAGCTGGGACAACGACCATCCTCCCCCAACGTTTGGTCCCTACACCAACGTCTTCTCTTTTTGAACTATGCTCATCCTCATCCGTCTCAACGGTTCCACGACTTCCGTACCCGGTCGCTCGAATGGCTTGATTGGGAGGGGGGTTGTTATCCGCGAGGATATCAGGAGAGGCGGAAACCTCCGCCGACAAAGGAGGTTCAACTTTAACGATTGCGATATCCACATCCTTTCCGTCCGCACTTGGATCCAAAGCGATGACCTGCGTTTGAGTCGCCACTTCGCCGCCGGGGGTGATTTTGTTGGCCGTAAAAACCTTCAACGGCTTTTTCTTAAGACAATGTGCCGCGGTCATGACGCATCCGTTGATGGCCGTTCCGCCGCAGTTATAACCCTGTCCATCTTCCAGCTCGCCTTGAAGACCAACCGTATGTTTGTTGGGGGCCGACTTATCGTCCTTCGCAAATTTCCGTCCCCCCACGATGGCGGGAAGCGCGTGTAAAAGAACTGTCCCGGTGGCGGTAGCGCCCGCACGAGCAACCTCATTGGAGAGGACTAAGAATAGAAGTCCAATAACCATTAGTTTCATTAGTTTTTTCTCGGAGTTATAGGGTGATGGCCGACCTTTTAATGATAACCAAACGAAGGAAATTAAGCCAGAACTTGGACGCAAATCGACGTCAACTCTCCATTCGATTCCGTTTCCTAGAGCCCATCTCAAAATTGCCTCAGGACAATGATTACGCAGGCTAGCAGTACAAAGCCGAGATAGTTGGCTGCCTTCGCTTCCCGACGAGTATCGACTCGTCCGAAACGTTTGAGCCAGGCAAATAGCCGCTCT
>JBBQIT010000250.1:0-6580 GCA_038325205.1 Bdellovibrionota bacterium | reverse complement strand
TCCTTTATGGGCCTCAAGGAATACCAGAAGAAGCGAATCTTTAAGAAAACGCCTGAGCCACGCGGGAAAGTGGCTAAGCCCACAAAAGAGCTTCGTTACGTTATTCAAAAACATGATGCTTCCCGAGTGCACTACGATTTTCGAATTGAGCTCGACGGAGTTTATAAAAGTTGGGCCGTTCCTAAAGGGCCGTCGCTTAATCCTCTCGATCAAAGACTTGCGGTATAGGTAGAAGATCATCCCATCGACTATGGAACTTTCGAAGGAGTGATCCCGAAAGGCAATTACGGTGCGGGTACCGTAATGTTGTGGGAAAGCGCAAGTTGAAGGACTCGGGCTCTCCGATCGCGGATTCCCTTTAGCTCCACATCAGTTAGCGTAAGTCCGCTCTGTTTTGCCATGGCTTTAACTTCCTCGTCGGTCTGGCTCTTGAGCTTGGCTTTAAGTTCTTCGGAAGCGTGCTGAATAAAAAACCGGTCTCGGTCAGGAGGAAGAATGGCGTCGGGAAGCGGAAACTGAAGTGCGTAGTCATCGATTTTTCCTTCTTTAAAAAGGATGGAATCTCGGTAAGCTACATCGATAGCGAAGGCCGTTCCGTTGTGGACCAAAAAGTTGCCATCGTTCAAATCTGCGGTGCCTGCGACGTAGGAAGTGATCCAGAGATCGGAAATCCGTTGTAAAGTATCTGTGGGAATTCTATCTAACGATCGTTGGGCTAGTCCTTTCCATTGGGCCGCATCACCATAAATAATGAGATCCCGGATCTTTTTTCCAGGGTTGTCGGCGGGACTTTCTCCGTAAAGGGCGGGAACGTCCTTAAGATCTTCTTCCAATTGTCGATAATCGGCGGCCAATTGATCTGGCGGAATGGCTTTCTCTTGGAGATCGAGAACTTGTCGGCGCACCGCTCGATCCAAACGTGGGTTTCTCTCGAAAGCCGTCAAAATGTCCCTTATGGGGCCGGACACTCCCTTCTCTATTAGGAATTGGGTTCCGGATTGTCCAGGATGGAAAAGCGAGACATTGATGGAAGCATTCTTTCCATAGGGACGACCACTGTTTTCCCCGTGGTTGCGAGCTACATCGACAAGGCCTTGCATCTTTTTTACTTCAGCTCGACTTAGCGATCTCACATCGGCCGCGGGCATCCCCAAAGCCTGATGAAATTGAACTCCGAAACGTTCCATTCTAGTACTTTGTTTATAGCCATTAATGCGGATGACGTAGCGCACGCCGCGGTTGTCGTTAACAGAGAAAATCCAACCTTCCGTCGCGTCGATAAACTTAATGGAGGAATGATCAAGATTTTCTGGAAGAAAGCTACCCAATAGCTCTCGCTCGTTCTGGTTCAAATCCGGATACATCTGCGCGAACGCATCGGCACAGTGCCGATCAAAATCAAGGGCGGCTTGGATTCCGTCGGAGAGAATAAAGAAGGCGAGAAAGAAGACGAGGAACAATATTTTTAGCACATGAGTATTCTAGCATCCGGCTTCGCCTTCAGCTACGCCGAGACCAGTTTTAGCAGGTGAAATTGAGTTCGGGTTGTTCTAAGGAGTTTTCGATACTACGGCAGACGTAGTCAAAATCCGCACGATTCCATTTCATGTCCAAGGAATCGGCTTGGACGGTTAAAACCTTACCGATCTTGTAACCTTCTATCCAATCATCGTAGCAGCGATTGAGCTGGTGAAGGTATTCGTCAGGAATATCTTTTTCGTACTCACGTCCGCGTTCGGCGATGCGGCTCTTAAGGCAATCGACCGAGCGGCGAACGTAAACTACCAAATCAGGAGGAGGCAAGAATGCAAGCATCGTCTTATAGAGCTCCAAATAGTTTTGGTAGTCTCGGTCTTCCATCTTTCCAGACTCGTGGAGAGCTCGGGCAAAGATATGAGCATCTTCGTAGATGGATCGGTCTTGGATAGCCGAGCTCATCGACTTAAGGATCTCTTGATGGGCCTGAAACCGTTTGGAGAGGAAGAAGACTTGCAGTTGCAGGGACCAACGTCGCATGTCGCCATAGAAGTCGGCCAAATAAGGGTTCTCCTGGACGACCTCAAAATGAGGCTGCCACGAGTAATGCTCCGCGAGTAGCTGTGTGAGCGTTGTCTTTCCGGAGCCGATGTTGCCTGCGATGACGATGAAGCGTTTAGACGCCGCCATTCAAATGCCCCAACCCTTTTGATTCCCCTGCCGACAAAAAGTTTTACTGCTGGGAAGCCTAACCGTCAAAGAATAAATAGCCCTGGAATATTGCTCTGCTAGCTCAACGAGAGCCCTCGCCCCTGGGCTCGGGATAGTTTCTGCGCGAAACGCGTCAGAAACTACTTAGCGCCGTCAGAAGGACTGGTGGAACAAAAAGTCTTTCGGTAGTATATGCCCTCTGGTGGTTGGTATTAGGGAATAAGGAATTGGTAATGAAAAAGATGCTACATGAAGAACTCGCGTTTCCGGGGTACGAGCGCGTGGTCTATTACGATGATCCCAGTGCAGGGCTCAAAGCGTTTGTGTCGATTCACAATACCAACTTAGGTCCGTCTTGCGGGGGCATTCGTATGTTGCCTTACGCTTCGAAAGAAGAAGCATTGAAAGACGTTTTGCTTCTTTCCAAAGGAATGTCTTACAAATCCGCTTTGGCGGGTATTGGATTTGGCGGAGGCAAGAGCGTCATCATCGGAGATCCTACTAAAAAGACTCCTCAACTTTTTGCCGCTTTCGCAGAATTTTTGGAAATGTTTGAAGGCAAGTACATCGCTGCGAAGGACATGAATATCTCGAGCGATGATTTGATGATGATTAAGCAGAGTTCTCGTTACGTGTTGGGGATCGACGGAGAAGCCGGCTCCCTGGGAGATCCTTCGCCAGTGACGGCACGGGGAATTTTGCGCGGGCTAGAGGCCACCGTTGAACAGATTTACGGAAGCAAATCTCTCAAAGGATTGAAGGTGGCTTTCCAGGGAGTCGGACATGTAGGATACGCCACCGCCGAAATGGTAGTGAAAGCTGGAGGAGAAGTCTGGGTCACTGATATCGATCAGAAAGCGCAAGATCGTGCCGCTAAAGAGTTGGGCGCTCATGTCGTTTCAAATGACGCTATTTACGATGTGGCTTGCGACATTTTCGCCCCTTGTGCCCGAGGCGGCAGCCTAAACGAAAAGACCATCCCTCGGTTAAACTGCCGAGCCGTAGTGGGATGCGCGAATAATCAGTTAGCCACCGAACAAGATGGAATGCGATTACTCGAAAGAGGAATTTTGTACGCTCCTGACTATGCTGTGAATTCCGGCGGGATCATCAATATCTTTGTCGAGTACGAAGGATACGATCAGCAAAAAGCCTTTTCGATGGCGGATGGAATTTACGAAACGATGACTGAGATTTATTCGCGAGCCAAGTCGGCGAACAAAGCTCCTTTCCTCGTGACTGATAAATTGGCTGAGGAACGTCTTTATGGCAGGAACTGAGCGAAAAGACGGTGATGCTTTTGGCCTTCATCGAGTCTTAGACGCGAAAAGATGTTTACCTCAAGCTTCTGATAAATTAGATAACCGGCTTCCCATCTATTCCAACGAAATTCTTCTTAACGTCGAAGTACTTAACATCGATGCCGCAAGCTTTATGCAAATGGAAGAGGAGACGGGAAAGAACGCTTCCGCCATTGGCGATATCGTCATGGAAAACACAAAGACCCGGGGCAAACAGCAAAACCGCGTTACCGGTTCGGGCGGGATGTTGGTCGGAAGTGTGGCTCAAATCGGAAGTGATTATTGTGGACCTCTCAAATGTAAAGTCGGAGACAGAGTCGCTTCTTTGGTGTCTTTGACTTTGACCCCTCTTCATTTGGCTTCGATTCGAAATGTTCGTTTAGCCAATCACCAAATTGAAGTGCAAGGGCATGCGGTCCTTTTTGAAACGAGCATCGCGGCCAAGATTCCCACGAATTTTGAAGAGACGGTGGCGATGGCTATCTTTGATGTCGCGGGAGCTCCCAAGACTACCTACGATCTTTCCAAGCCCAAACAGCGGCTGGTAGTCATCGGCGGAGGCGGAAAAGCCGGTATCCTTTCTTGTGTGGCAGCGCGCAAGAAGATGGGGCGTGGCGGGAAGATTATCGCTATCGAACCCTTTGCCGCCGCAGCCAAGGATCTGGCCGCTTTGGGCGTGTGCGATGAGATTCTAGCTTTAGACGCTACTGACCCGATAGCGGTCCGTCAGGGGATCGAAAAGGCCACCAAGGGCAAGATGGCAGACCTAGTGGTCAACGTAGCTTCGGTACCCAACACCGAAAATAGCGCTTTATTATCCGTAGCCCCGCGCGGCAAAATTCTTTTTTTCAGCATGGCGACCTCCTTCTCCAAAGTGACTTTGGGGGCCGAGGGCATCGCTCTCCAAGCTCAACTTCTGCTGGGAAATGGTTACGCGCCGAATCACGCTAAGTTTGCTATCGAACTGGTGAGAACTAACCCCAAACTCTACGAACTTTTTCGACGCCGGTATGGTGCGGAAAAACCCTAACTTTGTTACAATGAAGAGGTAGCAGCCAGACCGTTCTTGGCGGTTTCCCGCCCAAGAAGTGGAATGGCCCTCTTCATCTCGTTCCCATTTTCAATTTCAAAACCTAGTCGACTCGAATTCCGGAAGGAATGCTATGAAACCTGTCTCGCGAATTATGGTAGTGGGCGATCTCACGCTTTGGGGGCGTCAATTCTTAGGAGGCCTAAAGGCCACTGGGGTTGAGATTTCTCACGAACCCAGCGTTCAAAAATTTGCAGAAACCCAGCCACCCCCCCAGCCGCAAGTCGTTTTCTTAGAGAATCTGCCGGAGAGCCGCGCTAACGTGGCCAAACTTCGTCTACTAACGAGAAGGCTCTACTGGTTCTGGTTCGGAAGAAATTTCACCAAAGACGACGCGGTCTTTGCGATGGAAAACCGAGCTTATCACTTGCTAGAAAATCTTCGTCCCGATGACAAACGGATTTCGGAAATTTTCTTGAAACTTGCCGCCAACATGGAGACTGACTTTCAGTTCGAGCGGGTCGCCCGCGGAATGAAAGGCGTTCTTATCCAAGGCGAAACCGAAGTTCCTAAAGCGATTCTGAATGAGATTAAAACTGGCGTCTCAAAGCTCGAGCGCTTAGGTCTGGTTAACGAATTTAATGGCGCCAGCACCGAAACCATTGTCGCTTCCGACGGAAAGTTGCCGTTTCACAAATCGCAGTCTTTGGGTGATGCCCTTTTAACGATTGAATCTCTTGAACGGACCGGCGTGCTTTGGATTAAAGGGAGCATTCGAGGAGAAGAAGGAAAAGTAGAGTTTCTTCAGGGCAAAGTCATTTCCGCCAAGAGCGGCGACGTTCATGCTTTGAAAGCTATCTACCGCATGTTCCTGTGGGATGATCTGAGATTCTTATTCACGCGGCGAGATGCTTCGGAGTCGGCGATGGAAGATCATTTGAACGTCAGCTTGGCTCATGTGTGCACTGAAGGTGAGAGCCTGAAAGCTAGGTTCGAAGCGGTTCGCCGCGAGTTGCCGCCACCAGATTTACGCTTAGAACTGCAACCCAGCGCTCTTCATACCGGAACCACTTTAGATTTTACTGAGTTTTCGACTTTGGCCAGTATCGTGGAATTTCGAAAAGTTGCCGATGTTCTCGACTACAATGCTCTTCCTGACGTTCCGCTCTATGAATCGCTCATTAAGCTACGACGCCAAAATATTATTCGCGTCTGCGTAGACTAGCATTACACTTCTTCTATACGATCTAGATCGAGAAGGTTATCTAGACTCTTCTCTTCTTCCGCATAGCTCTCAATCATCTTGAGGGCTTCTTTATCGATCGCTCTTCCCGATTTGCGGATAATCTGATTCGCTTTGAGAAGATTTTCCGCTTTCATGTAAAAGATCAGAAAATCTCCCTCTTTCGTCTTATCCATGAAAATGGATTCAATGACGATGCCCTCTTTTCTAACCGCTTCGTAGGCTTCATCTAAACGGCTATTTACCGTTTTGAACCATTCCAACACTTTTTGCGTACAACCCGCTTTGATTTTAATTTTGCGACACTGGGTCTCGTATATAAAGCGAGCAGCCATAGGTTATTTCCTTGCGAAGTCCCTAAGATATTGCGCCAACGCGATGGCGCCCTCTTCAGGAAAAGCGTTGTAGACACTGGCGCGCATTCCGCCGACCGAACGATGTCCTTTAAGTCCTTCCATTCCCTTGGCCGTGGCGCCACTAAGGAACTCTTTTTCTCGGGACTCAGGTTTGATGCGGAAGGTGATATTCATTGCGGAACGGTCTTCTTTTTTCTTAACCACGATATCATAAGTGTCAGGAAATTCCTCGAGAGCGTTGTAAATGGCATCGGCCTTACGCTTGTTCCGGGCTTCTACTTTGGCGATTCCGCCTTCGCTCTCAATCCATTTCAAGACCAAACCAACGACATAGATCGAGAACACCGGAGGAGTGTTGTAAAGAGAATCAGCTTTGGCTTGCTGCTTATAAGACAGCATCGGCGACATCTCTTCTTTGGCTTGGGCTAAGAAATCATTTCTCAGGACCACCACGGTGACTCCG
>JBBQIT010000249.1:0-6582 GCA_038325205.1 Bdellovibrionota bacterium | reverse complement strand
ATGTCTATAAGGACCAAGTCCAAGCGTATGTAGCCAAAGAACTACCTAGCGCTATAGGCTACAAACAATTTTTCGACGACGACTTTAAATCCAAGCAGGGTTTCGCGGCGGGAGGAAGCGTTTTTACGGTAGATCATAAGGACGATGCCAAAACGTACGGCGAAAAAGCCGACGAGTACAACCAGATTGTTAGAAAGCCAAATCCGTCCACAGAAGACAACGCTAGGCTTAAGACTTTGCAAACTGAGTTTCAAAGCATGAAGCTCTCTTCCGTTAATTCTCAAGGAGAGAAGTTGGATTTCGCGGGAGTGAATAGCACAGGGCAATTTAGATTTACCGGCTATAACGATCCCGAAAATAGGGTATCGGTTGCTATGCCCGCGAATTTGCAGGGGGTGTATGGCCAGAAAATGGAAGGAAGGCTATATAGCGGCTACCTATGGGAGAGTGACGGGCAAGGAAATGGGAAGTTGAATAAATATGACATGGTAAATTTAGGAAACTCAAAGCCGCTGATCCAGCAGCTGGCCGCCACTGACAAGGAAAAAAGCAATGCCAGTTCCTTCGGGCTTTTGTATGACAAGACACGAAATAAATTCTACCTACAAGCAGATTTAAACGGAGGCGATACGAACAACCCGGAAAATCTGTTAGAGAAAAACTTAACTCACTTCGACAATAAGAATCGTGATGGCGTGATCCTCCCCGTCGACGCAGGCACCAAAATCAGTGATGGCTTTGTGGTCGGTGGGGACGGCAATCCCGGGCAAGAGCGATTTCACGTCGTCGTTTCTAATGTAAAAACTGATTCAGGAACAGAACTTCAAGCAAAGATGATTCAGGTTCGTCCCCCGCCCCCTCCTCCGCAAACCCGCTCGTATGCCGGAGCCGTTCAAGGTGGCTATTACGGCGCTCAAAACTATTCTTATTACCCACAGTACTCAGGCGGAGGGTACTTTTCGGGATGCTCTGGCACGGCCTGAGGGCATTAATCCCGCCCCCGCGTGTCGGGGGCACCAAAGAAGTTAGTGCGATTCCTATTTTTTTAGTGGGCCCAGACTCTTTCGCCTTCGGTGCGGTAAACCTTCGTGTGGATGACTTGCTTGGTGATGCCGTTCTCGATCCGAGAGTAAGTCGGAATATAGTTTTCGGTATGACCCAGCCAGACTCCTTCTAGTTTATCCGAAGGACGTTCTAAAATTACGTCGCGTTGTTTTCCGATTTGGGACGAAAGAAATTGTTGGTATCTTCGGTTACTCATCTCGCGCAAGAAAAGAGAACGTTTTGCGATAACCGAAGGATGCACATGTCCATCCAGCGTTTCTGCTTTGGTTCCGGCGCGCAAAGAGAACGAGAAAACGTGCAGTTTGCTCCAAGACGAGTTTTCTAAAACCCGAACCGTCTCTTCAAACTTTTCGTCAGTTTCGCCAGGGAAACCCACGATAACATCGACGCCGATGAAAGTGTCGGCGTTGCGTTCGTTAATCTTTCGAGTCACGTCTACAAACTCTTGGGCGGTGTAGATACGGCGCATGCGCTTTAGGATTTCGTCACTTCCGCTTTGCAGAGCGATATGAAAATGAGGGCAGAGGCGTTTTTCGGTTCCGATCCAATTCAAAAGTTCATCAGGGAATTCGAAAGGATCCAAAGTACTAATGCGGACTCTGGGGCCCTTGGGCTTAGCAAAAACTTGTTTAAGTAAGTCCCAAAGACTCGTATTCAAATCCCAGCCGTAGTGGGCCATGTGAATGCCGGTGAGAATCACTTCTTCGAAACCCTGTTCGTAAGCGTCGTCGATCTGTTTCAAAATCAGTTCCGGCGCCAAACTTCGGCTTCTTCCCCTTGCTTGAGGAATGATGCAAAAACTGCAGCTAAAATTGCAACCGTCTTGAATCTTGATCGACGCTCTGGCGTATCGAGAGCCGCGAAACGTTTCCGGTAAGAATCCAGTCGTAGCTCTTACTTGGTCGCGCTCCACTTTCTTGCCTAAACCAGTCTCAGTAATGTGATCTAGAATCGAAAGCTTGTTGGCGGTGCCCAATACGAAATCGATATCACGAAGTGCTAAGAGTTCCTCTTTAGCGACTTGGGCGTAACAACCGATCACTCCAATCAGGGCCTTTGGGTTTTGTCGCTTGTATTTATTTACTTGGAATCGGGCGTCTCTGTCCGCATGACTTGTGACCGTGCAGCTATTGATGACGTAAGCGTCAGCCCATTGGTCTTCATTAACGAGCTCATATCCCCGACGTCTGGCCTCTAAAAAGAGGTTGTCCGTATCGACGCTATTCGCTTTGCAGCCAAATGTTTTGAAAGCAATCTTCATGACACAGATTCAATCCAACCGCCGCCGACTAAACGATCTTCCTGGTAGAGGACGAGGGCTTGGCCGGGAGTAATAGCTCTTTGAGGTTCTGTGAAAAGGACATCCACTCTTCTGTCCAACATCGGACGAACGATCACAGGGCTCTCTTTGGAACGGGAGCGGATCTTAGCGGAAAATCCATGCGGCTTGTCGAGCTCTGGAGTGCCAACCCAATTCATTTTGGCGATGCTGCACGATTTTTTGAAAAGAAGCGTTTCTGGACCGACGGTCACTTCGCTCTTTTCTTGGTTCACTGAGATCACATAAACCGGATCGTTTCCATGAACGCCAATTCCTTTGCGCTGGCCGATCGTAAAATGATGGACTCCGGGATGTTCCCCGATAGCACGTCCGTCAGGATCTACGATTAGTCCCGGTCTTAGCATTGAGGCAGGCACTCTCTCTTCGATAAAATCTTTGTAACTTTTTTCCTGGACGAAACAGATCTCTTGGCTATCGGGCTTGTCGGCGATAGCAAGGCCAAGTTCTCGTGCTAATTCACGGACCTGCTTTTTCTCTAGTCCACCTACAGGAAAGAGAGTTTTTCCTAAGTCTTGTTGTCGCATGGTGAACAGAAAATACGACTGGTCTTTGCCAGGATCTTTACCTTTGCATAGCTCGTATTCGTTCGAATCGGTATTGAATCTAACATTCGCATAGTGTCCCGTAGCGAGATAGTCCGCGCCCAGATCCATCGCCCAGTCCATGAGCCGGCTAAACTTCACTTTTTCGTTACACTTTACACACGGGTTTGGAGTTCTGCCGTTCAAGTATTCGTGTACAAAGTCGTCGATAACCGCTTCGTTGAATTCCGTTTCCATGTTCTTTACATAGAAAGGGATATCCATTTTTTCACACACTCGCCTGGCATCAGAAATATCACTGAGGGAGCAGCAGGTTCCAAACTTGTTCTCTACTTTGGCGGCGTAGTCGTGGAGTTGAAGGGAGATGCCGATCACTTGGTAACCCATCGTCTTCAGCCAAGCTGCCGCGACAGAGCTATCCACCCCGCCGCTCATGGCGACAACGACTTTAGCGCCCTTCTTGGGCATGAGGGGGTTATGAGAGAGAACCGGCACGTAAATCCCTGGGTTTTGAGCGCTACATCGAACGCCGACGAGC
Source organism: Bdellovibrionota bacterium (assembly GCA_038325205.1). Taxonomy (GTDB): domain Bacteria; phylum Bdellovibrionota; class FAC87; order UBA2466; family UBA2466; genus JBBQIT01. Next base: position 3,095 of record JBBQIT010000249.1, on the reverse strand, counting down.
GCGTATCCGTTGTACGTGGCTTATCACAAGGCCGGCGACGGTGTCGACGTCAGCCTGTGTGGTCGGGCGACCCCAGCTGATACGTACACATTCTCGTGCTTCAGCTGTGGTGAGGCCCATCTCGGTGAGCACGTGGCTTGGAGTCGTGGAGCCCGAAGCACAGGCAGAACCGGCCGAAATAGATACGCCGTCGAGATCCAAAGCGGTCAATAAGGCGTCGGAATCTACTCCGACAAAACGGACGCTGGAAGTATTGGGAAGTCGTTTCGCGCTTTCTCCTTGGAAGAAAACCTCTCCCAGCTCTTTGCGAAGTCGCGCTTCAAATCCGTCTCGAAGAGTTTTGATGCTATTCCAGCAGCTTAAGTCGGTAAGCTCCTTACAAGCTCCCGCGAATCCGGCGATCCCGATGGCGTTCTCGGTTCCTCCGCGTCGCTTAGTCTCCTGACTTCCGCCGTAGTGGAGAGAGACCAAAGGCCATTTTTTCGAGGCTAATAATGCTCCGCAACCCTTGGGGCCGTGAATCTTGTGGGCGCTAATGGAGACCATATCGGCTCCATTCCAAAACGAAGGGTCTACTTTGCCGAAGGCCTGAACGGCGTCAGTGTGGAAAGGCAGATTTGCCTCTTTGCAAAGCGCGGCGAGCTCAGAAATTGGGAAGAGCACTCCGGTTTCGTTATTAGCCGTCATGAGACTTACGAGATGTGGCCTGAAGGATTTTAGCTTTGCCGCAAAGTCGTTCATATCGAGCTCACCGGTCTTTTCGACGCGAACTCTTTGGACTTGGGCTCCCTGCGTCTCTAAAAAGCAGACCGTTCCTTTGACGGAAGAGTGTTCCACCCCAGCAGTGAGTAGACGGAAGGGCTTTTCCTTAAACGCCCAAAAAGCCCCGATAAGCGCCATGGTGTTGGATTCGGCGCCCCCTGAGGTAAAAACCAAATCTTCAGGAGGGCGGCCCGTCTTCGCGGCGACCGTCTCTCTGAAACTAGTTAATAATTCTGAGGCCTTGCGTCCGAGAGCGTGCGTCGAAGACGGATTGCCCCAATTAGCTATGACCTTTTCCATTTCACTTTGAGCGCCCTGTCCCAGGGGGGTAGTGGCGTTAAAATCTGCGCAGATATTCATAAGCTTGTAATTTAACCTATAAAATACGGTCTAGTACAGAGGGGAAACGTGCCCGGAAAGCCTTATGGGAAAGGCCTGGTTCAAATTAGGCCTTTGTGAAAGAATGGCGCCGTTTTTATGGACAAAGCGCTGGAACCCAAAGAGAGTAGACGACGACATCGGGAAAAAATCCTGATTGGAGTCCTATTCTGCGTCCTGGCCATTTTCACCGCCGTAGAAGTCCATCTGCTTCGGCTAAGCAGCAAACTCCCCTTTGTAAACAGCATCTTCTTCTTCGGGTTAATGAACCTGAACATCGTTCTGATTATGGTGCTCCTGTTTCTAGTATTCAGGAACGCCGTAAAACTTATTTTGGATGAACGAAAAGGGCTTTTGGGATCCCGTCTTAAAACGAGGCTCGTTTTCTGCTTTATGCTCTTTGCTATCATCCCGACCGTTTTTCTTTTTACGATCTCTGCTTTTTACATTAAAGCCAGTTTCGATAAATGGTCGAACATCAAAGTAGGCGGGACACTTCAGCGCAGTATCGAAGTCGTTCGCAACTATTACGAAAACACCGAAAAGAACGCGAGCCACTTTGCGAGGAAGATTGCATTGTCTTTGGACAGCAAAGACACATCACCAGAGGTATTGCAGAAAAAGTTGCAGGAATCGCGGATGGAATATGGACTCGACGCCGTCGAGTTCTATCAAGATCCTTTTTCTCCCCGATTACTCTCCGTTCACCCCGAGCGAAGGGAAAACATTCCGACCGCCTCACTAGAAACCTTACAAAGGCTCTTCTCTGGAACCAACGAGTGCAAAGTTCAAAACGTCGGCGCCGGGGAATTGATTCGTTGCGGAACTTTCTTGGGCCCGGGCCGTGGCGGAATCTTTGCGGATTATTTCATTCCCATAGGGCTGGCTTCTCAGCTTTCTGAGATTTCACTTACCTATGAAGACTACCGAACGGACAATCCTTTAAACTACCCCATCAAGTCGACCTACTTTGCGATCTTATCCATGGTGACGCTGCTTATTCTATTCTCAGCGAGTTGGACCGGGTTTTACGTGGCCAGGCGTCTGACGGTTCCTCTCGAGGAGCTTGCGAAGGGGACGGAGCAGATCGCCCATGGTAATTTGGACTACCAAATCCCGACGTCAGGAAGCGACGAGCTTGCGAAACTGATTGAGTCGTTTAACAAGATGACTCGTGATCTTAAGAACAATAAGCAGCACATTGAAGCCAATCACGCGCATCTAAGAAAGATGAACGACGAGTTGGATCACCGTCGTCGTTATATTGAAGTCTTGCTAGAGAGCGTACAGTCGGGCGTTATTTCTCTAGATGAACACGGACACATTTGGGTAGTAAATCCGGCCGCTAGCAATTTACTACGAATTGCCCCTACTGATCTATTGGGTAAACCGTACTGGGCCATCATTCCTGAAGAAAATCGTGCTGAATTTCGCGAAATGTTGATGACGGTTTATGGAACGGCAAAACCAATGCGGCGAGAGCTTCGCATTCGAACGGCCAACAACGAATGGGTAACCCTTCTCGTAACGCTTTCCGTACTTCGGGACGAAAGTAAGAAGCAAATGGGTGTTGTGGGCGTCTTGGATGATGTCACCGAAATTCAAAAAATGCAGCGAATGACGGCTTGGCGTGATGTGGCTAAGCGAATCGCGCATTAGATCAAAAATCCACTAACTCCCATTCAGCTTTCTGTGCAACGCCTGCGCCGCCGGTATTTAGACAAAATAAATGACGATGGCACCTTCGATGAGGCGACAAGCATCATTTTGAAGGAAGTAGATTCTCTTCGGATGTTGGTAAGCGAATTTTCTTCTTTTGCGAGACTTCCGGAAATTCAACAGGTCGCTGACGATTTGAATGAAATCTGTTTGGAAGCGGTTAACCTTTTCCGGGCAGCACACGAAAATATTTTATTTGAGCTGGATTTCGATTCGACCCTTCCAAAGATGGAACT
>JBBQIT010000248.1:0-6595 GCA_038325205.1 Bdellovibrionota bacterium | reverse complement strand
GTAGCCACTTTCAGTTCACTTTAATATCGAAGGTGACCACATCTACGTCTTTCAATCCTATTCCATCAAATCGAACTTGGCCGGGCGTACTTGTTTTGATCAGATCTCTTGCTTCTGGGGAAGTGAGATCGAGAGCATGCTCGGGAGTTTCATCATCTTGGAAGTGGACTTCAGTGAATAGTAGACGGTTATCCGAATGGGGTGTCGCCAGATGGACGTGCGCAGACCGGGGTCCATAGGGAGGCGGACGGATCGTGCAAAAAAGGTATTCCCCGTTTTCATTCGTTCGGGTCACACCTATGTAACGAAAGTTAGTCTGCCTGGGCAACATTTGCTGAATGTGCTGGAAGTAAAATCCGTTGTTATCGGCCTGCCACAAAATGACTACGGAGTTCGCACGAGGCGTGTTGTCGAGGCCAGTAATTCGTCCCTTGATCACCAATAACTTGCCTTCGGTCTTCCCACCCGTCGTCAGATCGTAACTTGGCACTTCGACCATCCCCGGATCTGGGAAAAAAGGGCCTGATCCCGTATCAAACGTAGCCTTCGCTACCACTTCGGAACCACAGCTTAGGGCAGAAGGCGAAAGCAAAAGGGCAAGAATTAAGACTAAAGCAGGCATGGCGCCGGTCTTATCACATTTTTAAACGGTTTCCCCGTTTTCGGCATAAAGGGGCAAAACCTAGGCTGAGATTTGTACACTTCATTTGAAGACTAGCCCCTAAAGTGGTACACCCTCTGGGTTGGCCTTTTTTATGTGGAGAGGTGGCCGAGTGGCCGAAGGCGGCGGTTTGCTAAACCGTTATACGGGTAACACTGTATCGGAGGTTCGACTCCTCTCCTCTCCGCCAGATTTTTCACATCGTGAAAAATCTCCTCTACTTACTAATTTCTAATTTCACCTTGCGGAACGTTCACCCGCTTCGGCGCTCAAAATCCCATAGCCTGCAGCCCACCATTCTATGGTATGGCCATTGCACTTGAATTTAGTGTGAAGGCGATGAGATTAACCGATCTAACATTTCGAGCACTGCTTATCCTTTTTTGCGTCGTATTCAGAACGGCTACGGCAGATGAGCCGGTCAAATCGCACCTTGGTGATACAGGTGGCCGCCATTTTTTGTACTCTGAACCGCCGACTAACTCGCCTCTTGATTGTCAGAAATTACGTGAAAACTACGATTCTCGAGTAAACGTTGAGACTGCGTTGGCCCCAGACTCCACGAAGAGAGATCCTCAAGAGAAAGAACTTTTGGACTGTTACCGAACCAATTGGCGCCAGCTCTTGGCTCGCCTTTCCCTGCCCAATTTAAAAACCAAACCCTTTGCGGACGACTACGAATTTAACTCGTACCATTGCAAGGTTGCCTTTCGCTACCATCAGGATGAATACAAACGCGAAGTCGAAAAGTTCCGTTCTGAATTCGCTACGCTCCTTCCGCAACAGACCTCTGACAATTTGATTCTATGGAACGATAGCCATCCTCCAGATCCGAAAGTGATATCGCAATACAAAGGCCGCGATTTCTACAATATCTTTCAATATAACTTCGAGCTTCCGTCAGAAATTCTTCGGTTTAGAGCTTTTCTCGAAGAGAACTTCGTGAGATTTCCACCAAAGGGGGTTGATGCCAAACAGGTCGCCGCTCATGTCCCGGACTTTTCTAAGCTGGTAAAGGGAATTGTCGCAATGGGTCGTTTCTCTCCTAAGGCATACCGTGAATTTCGATACTTCGGTGATGACAGGACTCACGGAGGATGTGGACCATTTTGTTTGACGCTTAGTAAGACATTGCGCGACCTGGGGCTGGACGCAAACTCGTATCGCACTGGTGGACTCTCTATCGGAGGCCACGTTATTCTTGGAATCGATTTCGAAGGGAAGCTCTACCTCGTCGACCCCACGGTGAGCCAATACAGCCGTTTTAATTTAACACTGGTAACGACAATCGAACCCGTAATCGCGACAATGGGCGAAAGGGATAAATGCTACGAACATTTCGCGATGGATGGGTATATGGGGCTTTATGTGGGGCGAGCGCTTGAGGATGCACCGGTGAGAATCTCTCGAAAGGAGGAACTGGACGGTGGAACGGATGTAAGGTCTTTGGTCCAGAAGGATGGTCTCAAAGAATATTTTTCTGGTTTGATTACCCAATTCGACGCTTCGGCTAAAGAGGGAAAGTTTCCCGAATGGCAGCCAATTATTCAACAGAACCGGAAAATCGCAATTAAGGAAATGACACTTAAACGCGATTTTTCTTTAGAAGAGGCGAAAGAATTCGCCCAGATACCCGGAAACGTCAACCGCTTTGGAGCCTTGTTCGATTTGGGGCACCGTTTTGGGAAAGATCCTGGTTCCCTTTCCCTGTTAATTCCCGCCTTGAGGGATCCTCTCCCAGAAGTCCGTTTCGTCGCGGCGTTAGCTCTTAAGCCCAATCTCACTGCCGAGACCAGAGCAATTTTACAATCCGTCGCAACTCGCGATACCAACCGCGATGTTCGAAATGCAGCTCACTACGTATTAGGAAACCTTGTTTACGAACCGAATCCAGAGGTGGACCGCCTGCTGCCCATTTTCCTCAAAGGTGAAGACAAGGATCGGGCCAAGGCGCTTCAAGATCTTAGCTCTTTGGGGGAAAAGGCGGAAAGCGCTATTCCCGCTTTGGTTTCGGACCTGAGACAGGCCAACGGATTGTCGTGGGCTACACCCACTCTATTCTCGAGGCTTGGTTCTAAACCCCTTCCGGCCATTGTGGAAGCGAGTCTTTTGGAGACCACGGACTGGAGGTTTCATTCCTGGCTGTCGTTGTTCCAGACTCTTGATGAGATGGACAAATCGGAAATTACACGGTCCGCGCTCATCGAGCAAATACGCCGAGGCTATGGAGAGTAGCTCCTCAAGAGTTAGGGTCAACTGAAACTCAGTTATTGGGGGGGGAGAACAATGGAGAACTGTTCTTAAATTGTTCTCCATTGCGGAGAACATCAATGATTTCACACCACCAGGCGAGAACAGTCGGTTCGAAAGTCTTCCACTCGTTCCCGCCATTATATTCGCCTTCAGCGAGTTGAATCCTTAACCCTAAACCCGCGAAGCGTGGCTCAATTTCCCTACTCGAACAACTCTCCGAGAAGCTGAGTATCTACATACGCCGTTCCTTCAACGATCCGACTCTTATGAAATTTCAGGATCCAGCAATAGCTATTGTTGTACGTGCCGCCTGCAAGGTTTGTTGATTTTCCTTCCCACTCGACAATCACGTAATCACCATCGGAAAGAATTCGAGACACGGTTACCTTGATCGCAGATGCCAATCGATCCCGAACTTTAGCCACCGCGTTTTCGAGGAAATCCTTTTTGCCTTTAAACAAGCGAGATACCGGGCTGGTTCCCATGATCGTCCATTGAACGTCTTCATCTAAGAAATTTTCTAAGGCATCGTGCTTGCCGCTCTTTCGCTGTTCAAAGATTGACTGAACTATTTCAACGTTCGTCAAAGGAGACCTCCAAGGTATTAAACGGCGGGTGATGTGTTTCCCCCAGGAAACGCCAATCTCCAAATCTTCCAAGTGGTCGTGCCGTACTGTCGAAAGAGGGAACCGGTATTGTAAGGCAATCCGTAGCGTGCGCAGAGGGCTTGCACTCGAGGGGCGACTTCGGGATAGCGGTTGGAAGGCATGTCCGGAAAAAGATGATGCTCGATCTGATGACTAAGTTGTCCGGTCAGGATGTGAAAGAGCTTACCACCCTTGATATTGCAAGAGCCCAGTAATTGGCGCACATACCACTGACCGCGAGTTTCGCCCTCCACATCGGTCTTTTTAAAAACGTACACGCCAGCCGGGAAATGGCCGCAGAAGATGATTACGTTCGTCCAAAGATTGCGCAGGATATTAGCCGAGATATTAGCGAGGAGCACATAGGCGAAAAAAGGACCGGCGAGCGCGGGCCATACGATGTAATCTTTGAGACATTGGCGGATCGCTTTTTTCCAGAATAATTTCAGCAACGTTCGGTTTCGCGATAACTGCTCCTCGTTTCCGATAAAGAGCCGCTTTAAGTTGACGTCGTGAATTCCGATGCCCCATTCGAAATTAACTGCCAATACTATGTTCAGTATCGGATTTAGAAGGTATCTAGGCCGCCATCTTTGCTGATCGCTGATGCGTACCACTCCATATCCCACATCGTAGTCTTTCCCCAGAACGTTGGCCCAAGTGTGGTGAACGACATTATGGGAATGTTTCCACTGATCGGCCGGACAAGCGTGGTCCCATTCCCACACAGTGGAATTGATCTCTGGATCGCGCATCCAGTCCCATTGCCCGTGCAAAACATTGTGACCGATTTCCATATTCTCTAGAATTTTAGAGAGGGCCAAAAGAAAAGTGCCTAACCCAATCAGAACGTAAAACACCTTCTCATTCACATAGGCATGACCCCACGACGGAAGGAAAGCTAGCGAGCCCATAATCGTCCAGCGGGCTACCAAAGAGATCGTTCTTTCGATTCTGATCTGCCGCTTGATATAACGCTCATCGCGACTTCCTAGACTCGCTTTTACTTCCTCGTAGATCTCATCGACTTCTTTTGCGAACTCTTCGATTTCAGCATCATTCAATTTTACTGGTAAGGATGTAGGCATATTTAGAACTCACAATCTCCGGCGGCAGCGCACACGCAAATTTGAATTAAGCTACCCGCTTCGGAGAGAATTTCGCCGCTCCGCAAGTCCCGAACGCTGCCGGCCTTGAGCGGTATATCACAAGTATGGCAAAGGCCCATCCGGCAGCCGTGGGACGGATTCATCCCGGCATCTTCCATCACGCGTAACAGAGGCGTCTTTCCATCCGCTGTTACCGTCTTTCCTTCTTTAAGGAAATGAACTTTGCCGCCCCGAACTTCGCCCTCTAGCTTTGCTACGGGCGCCCGGAACCGTTCAATATGCAAATATTTAGCGCGCCCATGCGAAGTAAAATGGGCTTCTACAGAACTGAGTAATGGTTGGGGACCGCACGCCCATACGTCACGCTTTGCCGAATCGGGGCAGTAGGACTTCAATTGCTCTTCACTGAAATAGTTACTTTTGGAAGATCCTTCACCCAACACTCGCGTATAAATGGGGTGATAATGGTAAAGCGGAAATCTTTCTTGGAGCTCCTGTAGCTCTTTCCCAAAAATCACGTCATACGCGTGGGGAGCGTAATGCATATGAACGATGTCGGGCATATTTCCCACGGCAACGTAGTCGCGCAACATGCTCATCACCGGCGTAATCCCGCTGCCCGCAGTGATAAAGAGCGGAAGTACTGGCATGGCGTAAGGCAATACAAACTCACCCTGGGGAAGGCTGATCGGAAGGTAGGCGCCTTTGCGCAAGTTGCGGACGAGATGAGTCGACATGCGTCCGCCTTCCATTGCCTTCACCGTAATCGTAATACAAAAATCCGTTCGCTCCGGAGAGGAAGAAATGGAGTAGGTTCGAATGTACTGCTTGCCGTCAATCGGTACGCCGACTCTGATGTGTTGGCCGGCTCGATGCCTGCGCCAAATCCGACCGGGACGTAATGTGAGGGTGCGGGCATTCTTGGTTTCATCCCAAACGTCGACCACACGCGCTTGAAGCTTATGGGAGATCCACAGTGGCTTTACCAGTTCGAGGTAGTGGGAAACCTTGAGTGGAGTAGTAAATAGATTGATGAAATTGAGGAGCCGGGCTTTGAAAACCTTAATTTGCTTTACTAACATCATAAGTCCGAGGGGAACTTATCCAAATCCGAAGAAATCTCAATCAGATAATGTCCCTCGCCTGCGGCCATCACTTCTTTTTGCGGGACAATAGATAAGTCGCAGCCCTGAGCACACGGGGGGTATTAGTGCCCTGGTCCCACGAATCTAAGGTGAAAATAAGGGCAAACAGCGGGCCTTCATTAGTGATGATATTAGCTAGGTTTTTGGCAAACGCCGGCTCTAGGAAATTAAGGTAAACGTCGTGTTTTTTTGAGCTCCCCGCAATGGCTTTGCCGTCGCTGTCCTTTTGCACCGAATAATCGGTCAGTTTTAGGTAACGTTCCGGCGTCAAGGTGACGGTGCCCTCCACCATGTGTAGCATGGCAAAGTTCTCAGTTTGCGGAACTACATTGACCGCGACGTAAGTATTAGCCTCTTTAGCCGGCTCAATGGAATAAACACCCCTTTCCTGAACTAGCCTGCCTTCCCGAACGACTTCAATCTGACCGCTAAAAGGCATAAAGCTCTTGTCATGACTATGGTTAAACCCCCAATTCAAGCGGAAGGTCTCTTCTAGTACGCCGAACAACCGGAACATTTTAGCTTGGCCGTAAGGAACGAAATAAAGCGAGGTTCCTTTGTTCAGATCCTCTGAGTGGGGGAAAACCATTCCCGCCATCTGTTTTCTCGCGTCACCCTTGTAGGCTCCCAGGTCGGGTAGTACATACGCTTCGCGAGAGACTTCTCTTTTTTGGGAGAAGTACTTATCCATCTGCTCGGATTGTCTTTTCATGTAAGCGGCGGCGGCTATCGCGACTTTGGCCCCCACTTGGTTCAACCAGTGGTGGTCTTTGTATTTCT
>JBBQIT010000247.1:0-6602 GCA_038325205.1 Bdellovibrionota bacterium | reverse complement strand
AGATGTCGGGCCCTGTTCCGTCTCCCTCAATAAAGGGAATGATGGGATTCATTGGTACCTGGATCTGATTATTTGCGGAAAATGTGATCTTTTCGCCCGTTGGTTGACTCATATCCTAAGACTCCTAGGTCGTTCGTTGGCTCAATTCGCGGTCTTCAAAAACGTAAAAAACGCCGGTCAAGCTTAGTTAACGAGGTCGAACCTTGTCAATGAATGGCCCTCGAATTAAGTTAAAAAAAACGTTCGATTAGCCCGGCTCCGCCTTTTGGCTGCGCCGAGGTAAAAGGGTTTTTGTCATGTCAGAAAAAATCAAAGACTCCCAATCGCCTCTTTTAGCCGAGACGTGTGGGGGCTGCACCGGAATTAGCCCATTAAGCAGGTCCCAAGCTCACGAGCTTCTCAAGCAGATCCCTGGGTGGGCCTTAGAAAACAGGGGGATCCAAAAAGAGTTTGGATTTGCGAACTTCTTGAAAGCGCTGGCTTTTGTCAACCGGGTGGGGGAAATCGCGGAAAAAGAGGGCCACCACCCCGACATCTTTCTTCATGACTATAAAAAGGTTAAAATCTCCCTCTGGACCCATACGGTCTCGGACCTAACCCAAAACGACTTCATAGTGGCGGCAAAAATCAATGAACTCTAAACAAATCACAATCCTTTTTGGCTTAACTCTCTTTACGTGTCAGGCAGGGGCTGCCTATCTTGCGGATGAGAAAAATAACGTCGATGTCTATCGAAAGGCGAGTGCTGCCGTAGTCAACATCACGGCGACGACGCTTCAGCGAGACTTCTTCTTTCAAGTGATTCCTCAGAAAGGTTTGGGCTCAGGGGCCATCATTCGTTCGGATGGATACATCCTCACAAACGAGCATGTGATCGGACAATCGTCAGATGTAGAAGTTACACTCTCTGATAAGTCTCAGTATCCTGCCAAAGTGATCGGACACGATCCCGATTCCGACTTAGCGATTATTAAGATCGACCCCAAGGGAAAAAAGCTAACGGCTTTGGAATTTGCGAATTGGGATTCTCTCGCTGTAGGACAAAAAGTTCTGGCGATTGGAAATCCCTTCGGGCTTGGCGGTTCCCTAAGCGTAGGAATTGTGAGTTCCCTAGGACGAGACATTCGAGCGGGAGCACAAAGTCCCATCATTAAAGATGTCATTCAAACAGATGCTGCGATCAATCCTGGAAACTCCGGCGGACCCTTACTGGATAGTTCGGGGAAACTTATTGGGATCAACGCGCAGATTTACTCTCAAAGCGGCGGTAACGAGGGGATTGGTTTTGCGATCTCCGTAAAGACCCTTAAGAAGATTGTCCCGGAACTGATTCAGTTTGGACAAGTCTTGCGGCCCTGGTTGGGAATGGAAGGGGTCGGACTTCCTCAACAGCTTCTTGCGCAACAGGGAATTCCTGCGGTTCACGGGGTAATGCTTGTAGGAGTTTACGAGGGAGGTCCGGCGGACAAGGGCGGACTTCGCGCTGCTACCAAAGAGTTGGTTTACGGTTTCAGATCCATTCCTTACGGGGGAGATGTCATCTTCAAACTCGACAACGCTCCCATCTCGGATGTTCGCGATATTTTGGATTACATCGCGGAGAAGAAAAGTGGAGAGAGCATTACGGTCCACTACTACCGAGGAAAAACGCAAAAGACGGCGACCCTTAAATTGACCTTTCCACCAAATGTGGAAGCCAAGAGTTTATAAGAACTATCTTCGTTTTGCGCGAGCTTTGGTAGGGAACTGAATTACTTCGCTGGTTTCGGGAAGTTTTTTGTCGACGAGTTTGGCGAGTTCCGTCTTAACGCACTTTTTGAACTTACCGAGTGATTGTGGTTTGAGCGGCGCGAGTCGCTGAAGCCCTTGAGCATAACGGGGGGGCTTATTTCCCACCCAGAGTATCGCGACTTCAGGATGGGCTTTTCTAAAATTGGTAATCCACTTTTCAATGGGCTTTCCTTTTCCCAAATCATCGAAAAAGACGACGGCTCTCGCCGGGAAAAGTTCGTCGTGCGCTCCGGTAATCCAATCGAACGGGCGATCTGCAATCAAAGCCTGCCATCCAGAAAGATCTTCAACGGCTTGTCTCGCCAACTGTCGATTAACCGTACTTTGAGAAAGCACTAATACCACGTCGTTTGCCAATATTTCTTTTCGGACTTGGGCGCTTCCCGAGGTTAACAACCAGCCATCGGCCTTCGGAATAAAAGCTTCGGCGTAAGTGACGCCAACCCGGCCTGTCTCGCATTCGACATAAACATGCCGGACAACATTTTTGCCCACGTCTTGAACACTGATCTCTATCTTTTTTTCTTTCGCCCAATGCACGAGGGCTTCGTGGACTCCCGAATTTAGAGTGCTCATTCCAAAGGCTTTGATTCGCAAATGTTCGGTGCGGGTATGGGTATCGGCATTAATCTTAAGGAGCAATGCGTTAAGTAAGTTGAGCAGCTCCTTGACCGCTGATTCGGGGGAGAAAAAAACCGCGCCACAGCTTTTGGCCGATGGAGCACAAATAACGATGAGCAATTCGCGATTAAGCTGGGCAGTGATCTTAGTAGGCGTCTTGAAAAGATAGATGCCTTCCTCGTTCAGCGGGATGGAGTGTAGTTTCATATGTTTTTTGAGAGCGAGAAGGTAAGGCTAAATGTGTTCGATCTAAACCAATCTTATCATTTCGGCGGAAAGCTCGATAGCGAGTTTTTCCAAGGCCTTTGCGTCAGCGTCATCAAACGCGGCGGTGTGCCTAGAGTCGATGTCGATCTCAGCGATGGCAATCCCTTCGCTGTTACGAATAGGGACAACGATCTCTGATTTAGTGTTGAGATCACAGGCTAAATACCTTGGATCCGCGGTCACATCCGGGAGATTCAGTGTGCGATTTTCGTTAACGGCAGCACCGCAAATGCCTCGGTCGGGATGGATAATGGGATGCGGCGTTGCAGGCCCTCTAAAAACAGTCAGGTGCAACTCTGCTTTTTGAAGACGATAAATCCCGACCCAGTCGTATTTCGGATGCGTGTCTTTTAAGGAATGAATCACTTGGTCGAGCCGAATCGCCGTCGCCGAATCTTGGATTAAGCTCAAAGACGCCAATTGAAGCGCCAAAGATTCTAACGGTTCGTGGACTGATTCTGGGTTTTTGTGCGTAGCTTTCAACACCCCTAATCTTGTGTGACCAAAACGAACCGGGATTTCAAAGAGTGAAACATGGGAATTTGTCTCTTTTCCCCACTTGAGACCGAGCACTTCTATTGAGGTAACTCCCAATCGAGGAAGCTCTTTTTCGAAGCGGGAAAGGAGGTAATCGCGAAGTGTCTCGTTCACGGCGGGAATATAGGGCTAATCGTCGGAAAAGTCCAACTTGTCCTGGCGTAGCTAGATTCGTAGCGAGGGCGATATCTTTATTTATTTAGGGTCTGTGATTTATGTGCGGTAGTGAACATCAAGATCTGGTCGCGACAGATGAAAAGAAGCTCTTTTAGCTTTTTGATCTCTTCATCTTTTTCTTGGATCTTTTGTTCTACTTCATGAGAGTCGTTCTTCGGGAATAGGTCATCCAAGCCTGGCAGTTCAGAGGTTGCCGCATGAAAGTTAGCAGCTTGAAGATTGGAGTGATGAAGGTCTTCGACCTCAACCATCAGTTGTTCGATCTGCCCTTCCATCGCTTCAGCCTTTTCGACGGAGAGCTTTCTAAGTTGTTCTGCGGATTCGGCGGCGGCGCCTGCTTCATAGAACTTGATGTTGGCAAATTTTAGCTCGTCTTTCATCTCGTCGATTCGAGCTACGGCACGGCTATACATTTCGCGAAAGTTTGAAAGCTCTTCTTCAAGCCGGGCGACTTGAGCGACGAGAGCATCGTTACTTTTATTGGTCTTCGATGGCTTTGCGGAAACGCCATCTTTATTGGGAATAAACTTGGCAAAGAAGGTTCGAACCTTACTGGTACTTCGGATGCGATCGTGAGTTTTGTCTCTTGCGGTGTCGTGATGAGTTTCTACGGAAGAGGGGGGAGTCGCATCAATCGTAGTTCTCAGTAGTTTCAGGATATAAAAAATCAGACCTGCGGATACAACAATGAAAAGTGAAACGACGATAATCATAGGTTTCATCGCCGAGGAGACCTCCGGGCCTCTGAGTTCGGTGGCCATCTTCGCCAATAAACTCCTCATCGTTATTCACCAAAAAGAGGAAGTCGGGGGACGTTCGTGTCCCCCGTACTCCAGATTAATTAGGTCTAAACGATTACGAACGGAGCAATTGAAGTGCTACCGCCGGAGTCTGATTCGCTTGTGATAACACAGCGACGCCAGAGTTCCGGATAATCGATTCGCGAGCTAAGTTCGTGCTCTCTTGAGCAATATCTGTGTCAACGATACGTGACTTAGCAGCGCTCAAATTTTCCGAGAAGATCGCGGCAGACGTTATCGTCGTCTGGAGTCGGCTCTGCATAGATCCGACTTTCGCACGAACTTCGTTTACCTTTTCCATACCCTTGTCCAAGACGGCTAAAGAGTCTTGAGCGCCTTCTTTGCTCGAGACGTCGACGCCATCCACGCCAAGCGCTCCTGCCGTGAGGTTCGCTTCGCCTGGATCGAAGGTAATACGGTCTACCTCGGGATTGTTTTCAGTCCCGACTTGAAACTCAAGGGGTCCAGCAGAACCATTGAGAAGTGTTTTACCGGCATAACGAGTAGTTTGAGCCGTGCGTTCAACTTCGCTCTTGAGCTCTTGTACTTCGTTGTTAATTAGAGAGCGTTCTTTGTCACCAACCGTGTCAGAAGCCGATTGCATCGCGAGTTCGCGAATTCGCATTAACGAGTTGTTGATCCCGTTCGTGCCGCCTTCAAACACTTGCACCAAGGACGACCCGTCTTGCGCGTTTCGGATAGCCTGTCCAATACTTCTTACGGTACTGTTCAACGTGTCCGAAATAGCCAAACCGGCCGCATCATCAGCAGCTTTATTGATTCGCTTGCCGGATGATAGTTTTTCCAACGTCGATTCTAAACGATTTCCAGTCAACTCGAGGTTGCGCTGGGCGTTCATCGCCGACTCATTAGTCATGATACGTAGTGCCATTGTAGTAGCCTCCTAATTAATCCGGTACACCTCCTTCTTGGTGATCCACGGCACGTTATGCGCCGTGGTTACTTCTTGTACTGCCGAAAAGATTTAATAACTGCCTTGAGCGAACTCCTTGCGAAACTTTGAATTATATTTCTTACCGAAGTAAGAATTCTTACCTGAGCAACTGCAACGCAACCGCTGGTTCTTGGTTTGCTTGTTGCAAAACCGTGACGCCAGAATTACGAATGATGGTTTCTCGAGCAAGATTTGTGCTTTCCGCCGCGATATCAGTATCGCGAATTCGGGAATTTGCAGCTGACAAGTTCTCTTGAAAGATCGAATTCGACGCCACCGTCGTTTGTAGTCGGCTCTGAATAGATCCGACTTTAGCGCGAACTTCATTTACATGAAAAATCGCGTTGTCTAGCAGTTCGAGAGAGCTTTGCGCGTCTTCCTTTTGGCTGATATCGAGACCATCGATGCCAAGAGCGCTAGCGGTTAAGTTTGCATTTCCCGGATCAAAAGTTATACGGTCGACATCGGGATTATTTTCCGTTCCCACTTGGAATTCCAAGGGTTGAGCTTCGCCGTTAAGAAGGGTCTTGCCGGCATACCGTGTTGTCTGCGAGATGCGCTGAACTTCTTTCGTGAGCTCTTGAACTTCGTTATTAATTAACGAACGCTCTCTGTCTCCGACAGTGTCGGAAGAAGCTTGCATCGAGAGCTCGCGAATACGCATTAACGAGTTGTTGATTTCGTTGGTGCCGCCTTCGAACACTTGGACTAAAGAAATACCGTCCTGAGAGTTTTTCATGGCTTGGCCAAGACTGCGGATGGTGGAGCGTAGAGTATCGGAAATTGCAAGTCCGGCAGCATCGTCTGCTGCTTTGTTGATGCGTGACCCAGAAGATAACTTCTCCAGGGTGGACTGCAATCGGTTCTGAGTTAATTCTAAGTTGCGTTGAGCGTTCAACGCGCCTTCGTTCGTCATGATTCTGAGCGCCATCTCAAAATCCTCCTATAGTGTTTGGCACCTCCATCCGTGTGAGCCACTCCTCGATCATCGAAGAGCTGTAGCAATCATTGCTAATGGTAAGAGTTGTACTACACCTTAAATCTACTACTGAGTCCCACGTGAGCTGTGAACATCACTCCTGCCAAGTATTCAATCGACGGGAGAGGGAATCTGTTTAACAAAAAAAAACAATGCATTGCGCTATTATTTTTGACGCGATCAGATGTGGCCGCATAGGCTTCACGAAAATCCTCTGCACTTATCATTACTTTGGAATGGTTTTAGCCTGATGATGCCCGACTAATGACGATAGGTGTCGGCAGAGATTTTTTTTTCAAATCTTTGCACACGAAATCGATTTTTTAAAACTTCATAATACGCGACGTTATCTGAGAGCCTCTTTCGACGATAAATTAAGCCGAATCCACCTCTTGAGACTAGCTTTTCGGAGGGATTCTCGCTAAGTTCGTTGCGATGCGACATAAGGTGTCAAATAGGGAAAAGAAAAGTCGAC
>JBBQIT010000246.1:0-6621 GCA_038325205.1 Bdellovibrionota bacterium | reverse complement strand
GTTGGGGTGAATGGGGTGGGTAAGACCACTACGATTGGGAAACTTGCCCATCACTTTAAAAGTGAAGGCAAAACCGTTCTTCTGGGTGCCGCGGATACTTTTAGAGCCGCTGCGATTTCCCAGCTTCGGATTTGGGCCGATCGAGTGGGAGTTGATTTTGTGACGGGACGTGAAGGCGCTGACCCAGGGGCCGTGGCTTTTGATGCTGCTACTGCTAGTAAAGCGCGAAATATCGACGTCATGCTTCTCGACACGGCGGGCAGGCTTCACACAAAAGTAAATTTGATGGATGAATTGAAGAAAGTGATTCGAGTCCTTAAGAAAGTGATTCCTGAGGCTCCCCACGAAACATGGCTTGTCGTGGACGGCACTCTGGGACAAAATTCAATTCAGCAGGCCAAAGAGTTTAAAAAGACCATGGATCTGACCGGAGTCATCGTTACGAAATTAGATGGCACGGCCAAAGGTGGAGCGATGTTGGCGGTAAGTTCCGAACTTGGACTCCCAGTTCGTTTTATCGGGGTAGGGGAAGCCATGGAAGATCTTATTCCGTTCAGTGCAGACCAATTCGTAGCCGCGATTCTCGGGTAAAACCAGGAGAGCATTCCCAAAGTGACCCCGGAACTGATTAACCTTTTAGGAGGATCGGCGATCCTCGTCTATTCCATCGACGAGCTATCCCATCACGTCCAATATCTTGCTGGATCACGCTTACGCATTTGGATCAACGCGTTCGCTGACAACCGATTCACCGGCATTTTGTTAGGAATTTTTCTCTCTCTATTATTAAGCAGTAGCAGTGCGGTTACCGTCATGCTCGTCGGTTTGACTAGCGCCCGCATGTTGACCCTGGAACAAGTCTTTTCCGTGATGTTGGGGGCTTCGGTAGGAACCACCTTCATCGTACAACTCTTTGCCTTTAGAATTTTGGAGTACGGGCTGCTTTTGGTCGCGGCAGGAGTTTTCTTAGGCTCCTTCTCAG
Organism: Bdellovibrionota bacterium; assembly: GCA_038325205.1. Classification (GTDB taxonomy): domain Bacteria; phylum Bdellovibrionota; class FAC87; order UBA2466; family UBA2466; genus JBBQIT01. The sequence continues at coordinate 5,639 of JBBQIT010000246.1, read as the reverse complement.
ATACGGATCGCACTTATCACACCTCTCGAATCTTCCTCTTTTTGGGGCTTCTCTTCTTTTCCATGGGAATGTTGGTTGATGCCGGTAAGGTCATGGAGTCGAACGAACTATTCCAGTTCGTGATCAACTATTTCAAAGACCGTCCTATTGTTTCGCTCTTTATTAGTGCTGGCTTGACCGCACTCATCAAGAGCAGCTCAGCCACGATCGCTTTCGTTATGTCGCTTATGATCGCTAGAAATGGAACGATCATGGAAGCCCTTCCTTGGGTTTTAGGAGCAAATCTGGGAACGACGACCACGGCCTACTTCGCGAGCCTTAAAAGTGGCGTTCATGGTAAACAGGCCGCTTTGGCTAATTTCCTCAGTAAGGCCGTTGGAGTCGCCATTTGCTATCCCTTCGCAAAGTATCTAGCGATGGCAGCAGTTTATTTTGCGGGTCCGGATATCAGCCGTCAGATCGCCCACACGCACACGCTTTTTAATATTTTTGTCGCTGTCCTCTTTTTTCCGTTTATTCCGTGGGGAGTTAAGATTGTTCGAAAAATGGCGCCCGATCGCGCCGGCGATGGTCCTTTTAACTTTCATTACTTGGATCCAAGGTCACTCTCCACGCCGGAGCTAGCACTAGCCCAAGCCCAAAGAGAAACCTTGCGTCTAGCTGATACCGTGGAGCAGATGCTCGAGCGCTGCATTCATCTTTTTGGAACTGGCGAACAAAAAGAGATTGAAGCTTTAAAAGCGATGGATCAAGTCGTTGATTATTTGAATCGTGGAATTAAGCTATTTCTCACTAAGCTTTCTCAGAACGAAATGACCCCTGAGCAAGTTCAGAAGGAGTTTGAACTCCTTCTTAGAACAAATGATTTGGAAAACATCGGCGATATCGTCGATAAAAATATTCTTGAATTAGTTAGAAAGAGTAAGAAAAAGGGTTACAGCTTCTCGCGAGAAGGCTGGCATGAGATTACTGCTTTTCACGAAAAGGTGGTCGAGTGTTTAAGCCTTTCGACGGCCTATTTCAACTCTGGCGGCAGATCGCTTTACAGTAAGATCATCCTCCAGCATCAGCACATTGAAGACATGATGCTTGAGTTAAGCGAACAGCACGTCCAACGGTTACATCGTGGCGTGAAAGAGACTTTAGATACGACGTCGGTACATCTCGATCTTTTGGGCTATCTCAAACGTATTGCCGACATGTCGATAAACTTCACGAAAGTTTCCGGGGCAAAGCCGGAAGCCGAACAACCTTTAGAATAAATTTAAGCTCACAAACGCTGTACTGAACTTAGGGTAAGACCAAGCCGTGGCGAAGAAGAAACCATCCGAGGCGAAAACATACCGGATTAGAAATCGCCTACACGAGGTGGAGACAGGTCTGTCCGAAAAAGATCTGCTTCGACGCATCACTAAGGGCAAAATTACGGGCGACGAAGAGTTCTCCCTCCCTCCCTACGAGAAATGGAAAAAGCTCTCTTCAGAGCCCAGTTTTTACGATGCTCTCCTAAAAAGACTTTACCAAGCCGACTACGCGCCTGCCGGAGGCGATGGGGCGGACGCAGAAAAAGAAGATTTGAGCCGGGAAGAAGATTCAGGCAGAGATAAGGCAACTCGGCAAGTGGGTGACTTCCCTCGAGCAGACGATAATGCCGAAAAAGAGGATCCAGACGAGGATTCGAAGCGAAATCAAAGAACCAAGCAGATTGGAGAAGAAAAGGCCGGGGCTACGATTCATCAGTCAACTATCGATGAGCTGTTCTCCGAGTCGGCACGACCCCAAGAAGTACAATTAGAAAACACTAGTGGTAGTCGCCCAGGTACTGGCTTGGTGCCGGTTCCCATAGAAATAGCTCCCGATGACACGCCTCCCTCTAATCCGCTTCATATGCGGATACCTCAGTCAGAAGAACCTCCGGAAATTACCGAGAAGAAAAGACGAGAAAAGCGAAGAAGGCTGATGTTTGCTGGAGCTCTCGTCGCCGTATTAGTGCTTTTGTTCCAAATGGGAACGCCTAGCAAACCTTCGGTAGAAGTCGCAAAAAAGGATACCGACAATATTCCGGCTTCGATCCATGAACTAATCAATGCTTCTAGCAGTAAAGAGGAAAAAGTTCGCCGGCTGGTCGATGAAGGCGACAGGCTTTACGAGAACGACACTCCTCTTTTTTACGGCGGAGCGAGAGATCTCTTTGCCGAAGCGCTTACGGTCAATGAAGGAAACGCCGCTGTTCTAGGTCGATTTGCCGAATCCTCCGCGCGATTTCTTCCCTATTCCACTTCTCCACAAGAAGTCGAAACTCAAGTCAAAGAAGCGATTGCTAAAGGGCGGATGACGGACCCGCAAGCCAGTCAGTTCTATCGCTCAGAAGCTTTGATTGCTCTATTCAAAAAAGACTATGAAGGGGCCAGAAAAAATATCGGCTTGGCTGCCGATGCTGACCCTTCCAATAGCGAAAACTTTTTGGTTCGCGGAGAGATAGCCTATTCGATTGGCGACATTGAACAAGCCAGGACTTCATTTAATGAAGTGGTTAAAGCGAATCCCTCCAGCGTTCGTGCTCATTGGTATCTGGAACGAGTCGCCATGGATCAACGAGATGAAAAGCGGGCTACGAAAGAAGCTCTTGAAGCTTTGAGAATTAATCCTATCCACGCCGACTCTTACTATGACTTGGCCCAAATAGCCGCCGAACAAAACCGGCTGAAAGAAGCCAAACAGCTCTATAAGACATGCGTGGCTTTGGCGCAGTTTGGAGCGCGTCCGACGTTGGCTGGAGCTTACTATCGGCTAGGACTCTTGCAGGAGCTTTCCGGCGAAAAAGAAGAAGCGCAAAAAAGTTTTCAGCTGTCTTTCCGTTTCGCTCCGGAAAATAAAGCTATTCTGGCGGAAAAGACAAAAGGCTTAGACCTTTCGGATAAGACGACAAAAGAGTTAGCCGAATCCCGAGAATACGGCTGGTCTTACTTCAGTGAACAATCGGAAAGTCTTGTTGGAGAAAAAAAATATAAAGAAGCTTTGGTCTTTCTCAGGGCAGCAAGCTTGCTGCGCCCGCATGATGCCATGCCGCTCGTTCGTTTGGGTGAAGTCACAGAAAAGCTAGTATCTTCTTTCGATGATTTTCAAACTGTCGTTAGCTATTACCAACGGGCTATCGAAAAGGATCCCTCGGCTTCGCCGGCTTACGTCAAATTGGGACTATTGGAATCCGAGCAGTACAATTTTGATAGAGCTTATAAACTCCTGAAACAGGCGGAAGCTTTAGCCCCCGAAGAAGCAGAGCCTTATGTAGCCTTAGGGAAGCACTATTATCGGGCAAAGGACTACGGCTCTGCGATCGATCAGTTCAGCAAAGCTTTTAAAATGAATCCGTATGACTCAGAGATTCTATACTATGCGGGCTTATTGGCGTTACTAGGCCGTAAAGAGGGGCAAAGAGATGCCCTTAACTTTTTCTATCGAGCCTACTTACTCAATCCGTTGAACTACGACGCTTTGGTGGAATGGTCGAAACTTAAGGTGGCAAGGTATGAGAAAAACTTTGCGCTTAAATTTATCAAGAATTTAATCGAACAAGATCCGAAGAACGCGAACTGGTATTGGGTGATTGGCGAAATCTACGCTGCGAACAAAGAATTTAGAAGAGCCGTCGCCTCCTATCATCAAGCGCTCGATATAGATAATCGAATGAGTAAAGTACGTATGTCCCTTGCTAAGAGTCTGGAAGCGGTCGGAGAGTTCGAAGCAGCGATCGCGGAATACCGGGTGGCTTCTTTGGTAGATCGTAGAAATAGCGAAGGATTCTTCCGAGCCGCCGACCTATTAATTCAAAGCCGCAATGTAAAGGACGCCGAAGAGGCGTTGAAGTATCTTGTAGCGGTAACGCCTAGCTATCCGGGCGCACACCGAGCGCTCTCCCAAGTCTACCAAGCTAAAAACATGCCGGAACAAGCTATCGAAGAGATGAAAAAAGAGGTTACCAATAACCCACTAAACGTCGCTTTCCGTTTGGAATACGCAGAGCTCTTGATGATTTTCACTAAAAACGAGGATGCGATCGTTGAACTGACTGAAGTGGCGAATCTGCCCACCCTAGCAAAACCTGAAGCGGCCTATGAAAAGGTGAGGGCCTACTTGCTGCTTTCTAGAGCCTATCGGACGCTAAATCAGTTTGAGAGCGCCGAAGGGACGATTCATTTGGCTCTCGATATCGACGCGAACGACCCAGAGTTGCATCGGGAGCTGGGATATGTGTACTATGGGGAACAGCGTTCGAACGAAGCCGTAAAGGCTTTTGAGTATTATTTGAATCGCAATCCGGCGGCCACTGACGCCAATACTATTCGCTCTCTGATTAAAAATTCAGTGATCGATGACTGACCCGAAAAGATAGAGATAAAAGAGAATAGAAAAGAAGAGTAAATATAAATGCTTGATCTCCGGTTTTTAGTTTCCAACATTCCCACTGTCGAAGCTTCCCTAAAAAAGCGCCACGCGGATAAGATCCTTCCCCTACTTTCTAAAGTAGTCGAATTGGATAAAACCAGGCGGGCCGAACTTCAAATTGTCGAGTCGCTTAAACAAAAAAGAAACCAAGCTTCGGAAGAGATCGCAAAGCTTAAACGAGCCAAGCAAGACAGCACCGCTTTACTCGAAGAGATGAAGAAGGTGGCTACCGAAGTTAAAGCGCTGGATGAAAAGCTTTCTGGTGTGGAAGCTGAGCTGAATCTTTTAATGTTTGAATTCCCAAATATTCTTGCGGACGCGGTCCCTGAAGGACTGACTTCGGAAAATAATGTGGAAGTTAGACGTTGGGGCACGATTACTGAGCTAGGCTTCAGTCCGAAATCTCATGACGAAATTGGGGAAAAGCTTGGTATTTTGAATTTTAAAAAGGCCGGTGAAGTGACGGGCGCGCGCTTTGTCTTCCTAAAAGGAATCGCGGCCCGGATGGAACGAGCTTTGATCCAGTTCATGCTCGATACCCACATAGAGGCAGGATATGAAGAGATTCAGCCCCCTTTTTTGGTAAACCGAGATTCGCTAACTGGGACTGGGCAGCTTCCCAAATTTGAAGAAGACGTTTTTCGAATCGAAAAATTCGATTTCTTTCTGATTCCAACGGCAGAAGTCCCCGTGACCAACTACCATCGGCATGAGATTTTGGACGAAAAGGATCTCCCCAAAAAGTATGCTGCCTATACCCCCTGTTTCCGCTCTGAAGCGGGCAGCTATGGAAAAGACACCAAGGGAATGAAACGTCAGCATCAGTTCAATAAAGTGGAAATGGTGAAGTTTACGACTCCGGCAAATTCCTCAGCCGAACATGAAAGTTTGGTTTTAAACGCCGAGAAGATTTTGCAGCTCCTTAATCTGCCGTATCGAGTGATGACTCTTTGTGCGGGAGACACTGGGTTCTCTTCTCAAAAAACCTACGATATCGAAGTCTGGTCTCCGGCATCTAATGGCTATATGGAAATTTCGAGCTGTAGCAATTTTGGAGATTTCCAGGCTCGTAGAGCAAACATCAAGTATCGAGAAGCTTCGACTGGAAAAGTTCATTTCGTTCATACCTTAAACGGTTCGGGTCTTGCGGTGGGAAGAACCCTTCTCGCTATTATGGAAAACTACCAAAAGGC